>JAGLOJ010000021.1 GCA_023139045.1 Candidatus Sabulitectum sp. | reverse complement strand
GATCTTTCAATGTCTGAATTACCGTCTGGTGATGTGGGCAACAAGGAAATACAAGCGTTTTAGGGGGCATCCCCGCAGAGCAGCACAATGGTTAAGGCGTATTTCGCGCAAGGAACCAAATCTGTTTGCTCACTGGAGAATACTCTATGCGCAGGTTGAACAATAAGAGCCGGATGAAGGGAGACTTTCACGTCCGGTTCGGAGAGAGCCAGCGGGGGAGGTTCCCGCTGGCCACTCGACTAAAAACACTGTATATCCGTGCTCTGAATTTTGTGGTCATTGCATATGTGTTGGGATTGTCGTCTTTCGTCCAGCCAGACCCTCAACAACTGATCCACTCTCCTTGATATTTCTTCTCATTACATGCTGCATTAGATTCCAGACCAGTAAGGTAATCAGCATAATGAAGCAGAGTACCTCAATGCGTTCCGGGTTCTTGAGAAAGACACTGTTCATAATCGTTGGATTCTTTATGAAACTGAAGTACTGCTCAATTCCGTGCTGCTCCTTGTAAGCGGCAAGCACTTCTGCCGGCGAATGAGACATTGCACCCGTTACTGGCGTGTTGGTTGGAAGTACAAAGCAGCCTGACTCTTCACGAGTCTGTTCAACCTTTTCAGTATTTTCATTTACTGTACCTTTTAGCAGATACTTGATTGATCCTATCTTGCGTTTCGCTGGATCCCTGGGCGGCTTACCCTTCCCATAGGTTATCTTTTCCTCTATACACACATCAAGAGAATGGTACATTCTCCCAGCCAGACTTATCTCTGACGGCTTTGCTGACCGCGAGATCAGCTTCCTTGTAATTGAACGGCAATCTCGTAATGAAATTATTCTCGCCAAGAGTCTCAAGATTGTATTCTGTAACCATCGCTGAATCCGCGGAATAGACAAAAGCACCGTCTCCGATTCCATCTTTGGCAAGATGATTACCTATACGGGTAAGCATTTTGTGATTCAGCTTTTTGTCTGAAGAGTTCCCGTCAACGGCACCACCAGGTATCGGAATATTCTGATGAACAAACATCCTTCCGTCTGGAATCTATATTCTGAGAGTTGAAATCGGAGGTGTGGAAGAGGTGCAGAGCATAAGCATTATGCATTAGAGGGGAGATGGAACTACCGGTTGAGAATGGTTATTCTTCCCGTAAGAGAGCCGCTTTCGCGGCCCCGTCTTATCACCCGAGTTTTTCTATTATCGTTTCTGCAATCTGTTCAGGTTGAAGGCCCTGAAGGGTATACAGATCCTCAGCGTCTCCGCTCATTCCGTAGTTGGTTACTCCGATTCTGGTCAGTGGAGGAGTGCTTCCAATTCCGGAAAGTGAGAGTGCTATGCCGGCGCCAAGGCCGGTTTCTGTGTCGTGGTCTTCTACTGTGATTATGTGCTTGAAATTCAGAAGATTCCTGATGAATTCTTCTGAAATCTCAGTTGGACAGCTGATTCCCCAGACACCGGTTGATACTCCACCGATTTCAAGGATCTGTGCAGCAAGGATGGCCTTTCCGCTTGTTGATCCCATGGCCAGAATTGCAACATCCGTACCGCTTCTGAATTTATCGGCTTTGCCGTAAGTGAATTCATAGTTCTCGTCAAAGAATGGCGTGCCGTTTTCTTTTTCTATTGTATGTAGCTTTGATCGTCCCATAGCTATGAAGTAGTTGCCCGGATTTGTTGCCGCGTGACGAACTGCTCTGTCAGTTTGATTCGGGTCTGCTGGAACAATTGTGCGGTAGTTGGGGAGCGCACGCATAAGTCCTACATACTTGATAGAGTGGTGGGTTTTTCCGTCTGGTCCCACATCAAGCCCGCAGTGCGTGGCGACAACTTTCAGATTTGTGTGGTTGATGTCGTTAAGCCTGTGCTGGTTGAAGGTCTCATCAATTGCAAATACGCCGAAGTCACTCCAGAATGCAACTTTGTCTGCAAGGGTCGCACACCCAGCCATGGTTGCTGCATGGTGTTCCATTATACCGGTCTGGAAAAAGTGTCCAGGGTACTTTTGTGCAAATTCCGCAGTTTTTACGCTTCCGGCAAGATCACAGTCGAACACCAGTGGGATGTTGTCAGAGTTGGCGTCAGCAAGACTGACAAGTGCTTTGCCCCAGGCACTTCTGTTGTCGCCTTTATGACCCGTACTATAGGTGATTGGGTCACCGGCATTATTTATTAAGTGATAAACAGGCTCTTCCCGGCAGCTTGTTTTTCTGTTCTTGAGGAAAATCTTTCTTTCAGCGGCTAGCTCCTCCATGTTGTTTTCGATATTGAGTTCTTTGAGGGCTTGAGTCAACTCATCCTTTTTCAGGGCTCTGCCGTGGAAGCCTGCTTTGTTTTCCATGAAAGAAACACCCTTGCCCATAACTGTTCTGGCGAGAATCAGCCTGGGTTTTTTCTGCCCTTCAGGGCGCAGGGCTTTGTAAAGGTCGTTCAGGTCGTGGCCATCAGTTTCTGTCACATCCCAGCCTGAGGCTTCGAATTCAGCTCTCAGGTTCATCGGCATCACATCCGCTGTGTCTCCTGATATCTGCAAGTGGTTAAGGTCGATGACATAGGTGAGATTATTGAGCATGTATTTGGAAGCAAATCTTCTTGCCTCTGAAATCTGACCCTTCTGGTTTTCGCCATCACCGGCCACAACCCATATGTGGTTCTTAACTCCGTTGCTTCTGCCAGCTATGCCCATTCCAATCGCTGCACTGAGGCCCTGCCCCAGATTGCCACTGGTGAGCTCGATTCCCGGGAGATGTCTTTCTATGTGACCTTCGAAGTCGCTGCCGGCCAGCCTGAATGAAACAACAGCTTCATTCAGATCAAAGAAATTGAGAGCACCAAGAACACTGTAAACACCCGGGGAAGTGTGACCGTGACTTACAACTATTCTGTCGCGCCCGGCCATTGATGGCTTTTCCGGGTTAACATTGGCCTGACTCCAGAGCAGAGCGAATATCTCCAGACTGCTCATGGAACCGCCTGGATGACCGCTGGCCGCAAGGCTGGTCATCTTAAGAATGTTGCCCCTGGCTTCATGACAGAGGTTCTGAAGTTCTTTCTCGACAGCTGCAGGAAGTGCTGGAGGAATGAAATTTGTTCTTTTCATTGTTAATTTCAGCCTTCGTTTTTCAGTTTAGCTATTACCTCGTCCTGAACCATGGCGGCGAGTTTTTCGGTTTCTGCCAGGAGATTATCAGCCTCTTCAGAAACTCTCTTTTTGTAATCGAGATCTTCGATTTCCGGAAGGTTGATGAGAACATTGTAGTATGCCCCCGTTGCGCAGGCTCTTGCTGCTGCTGCTGCAACTCCTGCGTCGGAAAGGCTCGACTGCATTCCACGCTCGACCAGGGCCAGAGCCATTTCTGCGATCTTCGGTGATTTTGCCAGAACGCTCAGGGGTACTTCAATGGCGCCTTTGATTGCCGACTGCACATCGCCCTTGGCCCGCGCTGTGTCCATCCAGACATTGAATGCCCTGGTGTCATCGTCGATGGCGTTAACCAGGAATTCTTTGATGCTCTGAGCTTCCGGGGCCAGTTCAAGCATTTCCTCCCAGTTTGATCTGAATTTTCTGTTCTTGACCGTAAGGTTGGCTACCATACTGTTCAGACCGGCACCAACTGCGCCCATCAGAGCAGCGGCGCTGCCGCCACCGGGAGCCGGGCTGTCTATGGAGAGTTCGTCGCAGAATGCTCTGCATGTCATACGGGAAAGGTTCACCGATTTGTCTGCAATGATGTATTCTACGATTTTCTTGTCTGGATCGAATTCAGCCACATCACTGAGGCCCATTGAGCGAATAGCAATGTCAACCAGTTCCCGTTCCGGTGCTCCCACAGATTTTGCCTGTTTGCCGATATTCAGCAGTGCGCGGTTCTGTTTTTCCAGATAGTACTTGCCAGCATCTACCATGGAGCTGAGAGGGACAAGCCCCACAACTTCACTTCCAGTTACCATGAGGCCAAGTTTCTCCGCCTCTTCCTTCGTCACATCAAATCCGATGTGAAGAGGTGTAACTGCAATGTCTGTGAGGTTCATTGTAACCTGAGCGGTATTGTATTCCTCTATGAACCAGCCGAAAGCCTTGCAGTTTTTCAGACGACCTTCCTGTGTGATCTTTTTGCCATTTTCATCTCTTGCGAATTTCCACTGACTGGTTCTCTGTGTTCTGCCTGTGTCGCGAATGTTCAATGCAATTTCTTTTGCCATGGAAGTGTCAGAAGTGTTCAGGTTCACATTGTAAGCGATCAGGAAATTTCGGGCTCCAATGGTGCAGACTCCTGTTTTAGCAGTTTCATCATTCCATTCATTTGGACCGAAATCCGGTTTCCATTCAGGTTTTCCAAGTTTGTTTTGAAGGGCTTCGTACTCGCCTTCACGGATGTTGGGCAGCTTGACCCACTCCGGTTTTGATGCGGCATACTCGTAGAGGTAAACAGGTATAGAGAGTTCTTCTCCCACTTTCTTCCCCAGCCTTCTGGCAAGCTCTGCACATTCCTCCATTGTTATTCCGTTCACGGGAACAAAAGGGCAGACATCGGTGGCACCGTGACGGGGGTGGGAGCCGTGCTGCTTTCTCATGTCGATGAGTTTACCGGCACTTTCGATAACATTGAATGCCGCCTGAAGCACTGCTTCAGGCTCTCCGGCTATGGTGATAACAGTTCTGTTGGTTGCTGAACCGGGGTCAACATCCAGTACAGATGCCCCGCTAACCGATGATGCTGCTTTTACCACAGCATCGATTACTTCCTGATTCCTACCATCGGATATATTGGGTACACACTCTACGATGCGCTTTGCCATTTGAACACTCCTGTTTTATTTTTCTTGTATTCTTGTATTCTTGTATTCTTGTATAATGGAAACCCACTGAGACAGTGCAGGTAACATAACAGGCGGGGGGATCAAGTGTACCACGGAATAGTGGAAGGTTATTATGGCAAGCCATTTACCGAAAAGCAGAGAAAGATACTTCTTGACGAACTCTCATCCCTGGAGAACCCGGCGTATTTTTTTGCTCCGAAAGATGACCCCTGGCACAGACTTCTCTGGCGTGAACCTTATCCGGATAAGGAATGGCTTTCTTTGCAGAGCTGCATGGGCGGTGCTACATCCTTTTTCTTTTCAATAAGTCCGTGGAAATTCCAGGATCATGAATGGAAAATTGCCAGGGGAAAACTGCTTCGATCAGTGGATTCGGGCGCAGCAGGTCTTTCCATTCTGTTTGATGATGTTCCAGACAAATCTGCCGGGAAGCTGGCAGAGAGACAGATGAATTTCGCCATGCGCGCTCTTGAAGGAACAGATCTACCAGTGATTCTCTGCCCATCTGTTTATTGCGGAGAGTTCCTTGAGAGATTTTCTGAGGCAGAGGAGTATCTTCGTGTCTGGCGGGAAATGATTCCTGCTGACTGGGGTTCCTTCTGGACCGGCCCCATGGTAGTTTCCGAGGAATTAAGTGACCTGCATCTTGCGGAAGAACTTCTTGGAGGAAAGCCTGTTATATGGGATAATGTTCTGGCAACCGATTATTGTCTTCGCAGGGTTTATCTGGCCGGATTGAACGGCAGGGTACCGGATAATTATTCGTGGTTCATTAACCCATCTGAGATATTCCCTGCAGCTCTCCATGGGGCGATGGAGCAGAAAGCTGCTCTGGGTTACCGGAGGGAATGGCCGGCCCTGCTGGGGGGACGCAGACTTGGCTGGGAACTGATGCAGGAGTTTCACTATCTTCCCTGGCGAACCGGTGACACAGGGGGAGAGATCCTTGCCAGACTCTCAAATGCACTTAACGGTAATGGTGTTGAAGATGCGCTTGCCTGGTTGAACGAAGCAGTTCCGGAGATGGCTGATTTCGTTGAATCTGTACCCCTGATCGAAGGTGGCTGGGAATTGCTTCCAGTGGCACGAGATCTCTATAGATCACTGTCAATTATTCGTCGGGCACTTGAGACTGATGACCCCGCCGGTTCTCTTCATTATTTTATGCACATAAGATTACCATACGAAAATCCCGTTGCAGCTCTTGCGGCAGGAAAACGCTGAGGAGATAGAAGTGAAGGTTATTCTGGCCGGGTACAATACCGATGTAGAGAACAGTTCCGCGACTCCTGAAACTATTTCTGCTGCCTATGCCAGGATCAGCCGTGATCCCGCACCGATTACAGAGCTCAGGAAACAGTCCTCGACCGAAGTGGAGCAGGCAAGAAAATCCAACAGAACTATTGTCTACAAATACGGACATGGATCAATAGCCGAGCATGCTGTGTTCAACTTCGATATTCTAGGAATATCCAGACTTGCAGCCGAGGCTGTTCAATCATTTCGACTTGCCAGTTTTACAGAAAAATCTCAAAGGTATATCCGAATAGGTGAGGACTGGGTTCTTCCCGAAGGGCTGCATCAGTATTCCTCCGTGCTTTCAGATCTGTTTGTCTGCTATGAAGAAATTCTATCTGCATTGCTGAAATCCGGTCTCTCAAAAACAGAAGCCAGAGAAGATGCCCGTTACATTCTTCCTCTTGCAGCAACAAGTCAGATGGGAATGACAGTGAATGCCCGGGAGCTGGAACACATGATCCGAAGAATGAAGGCGCATCCGCTTCAGGAAGTGCGGGATCTGGCGGGGGCTCTGTACGATTCAGTTCTTCCCATAGCTCCTTCTCTTATGCTGTTTACCGAACCTGCTGAGATGGACAGGATCGCTCACATCCAGCCCGCTCCAGTTCTTCGTCGCGGTGGTGATGTAGAGCTTCTAAGCTGTGATTCAGATCAGAGGATTGCAGATTGGCTTACAGAGCTCTTCGGTGAACCGTCCTTTGACAGAGTTTTTGACCACCTGGGAATTCACGATGCCTTACCCAGATTCTGGGAACTGTTCAGGGCTGATTTCAGAATAACTGTTTCGGCAACAGCCTATGCTCAGTTGAAGAGACACAGAATGTGTACTCAGCTTGTTTCAGCATATGAACCTTCTCTTGGAGTAACAATTCCACCAAGCATTGAAAATGCGGGGCTTGCTGACCTCTTCAAAAGGGAATGTTCAAAGGCTTCTGATGCTGCAGTCGAGTTTGGCAGAATGGGGGAGTATCTCCTCACAAATGCTCATCGCCGTCAGGTAAGATTCAGCATAAACGGAAGAGAGTTTAACCACTTTATCAGACTCAGAGATGATGCTCATGCCCAGTGGGACATCAGAAAAATTGCCGCGAAAATGATTTTTCTTATCCGCGCGAAGGCTCCGCAGACTGTTAGAATGACCTGTGGCAAATCCAATTGGGAAGAGGTTACCGGAAAACCTGCTCAATAAACCGTGGTCTGCCCAGTTTGTTGCTGCTTTGATAAATGGGGGTTATTCTGAGAATAACAGTTCCTCTTGCTCCCATGATGTCTGTACCGTAATGCCACGTGAATGTATTGCTGTAGGAATGGGGATTAAGTCCGAGAGCGTTTCCTGATATGGTGGCCTGTCTCCAGCTTTCTCCGTGGTTCGAGCTGTAATCAATGGCCAGATCAAGGGTTCTGCTGTCTCTGTCTCCCAGTTCAAAGGCAATATCGGCCTGTCCTCTCTGCATGTCCATATTCGCTATTGTTGCTCTGACAACTTCTGGAATATTCGTGTTATCGAGAGTAATAGGGCCAATTTTTTCTGACCGTACGGAATCACCATCTGTGGCAACCAGTCTGATATCTACATCAAGCCTGGAGACTTCCGGAAGATCCACAGAACTGTTCCAATTCAGCATTGTGTTGTACCTTGAGAGTCCGAAAGGACCTCTGCTGACCAGTCCATCTGCAATGTGCCAGGTTTCCTCAACACCATGGAGTCTGTATTCGAGATTCAGAGTAATGTCATCGCTTTCGATATCTGTAAGGGAGAAATTCACAGGAACTGTGCCACGGAAAACATCATACACAGAGGGAGAAGTGATTGTTACAACAGGTTGCGAGTTGTTGTCAAGATGGAACGGGGTTGAGGGAACAGCAATTCCAGTATTCAAGTCTGATGGAAGTGCTTGAAATCTTACCTGATATCCGTCGAACCCGGGCAGGTCTTTTGAGGATTCCCAGGTAATTTCGAAATCATATCGGCCAATTCCAGCTTGTTCAGCCTCTATTACAGTGGCTGGACGCCAGTTATAGCCTCCGTCGGTGCTGAACTGGTATGCAACATCCAGCATATCCCGCTCTGGGTCACTGAGTCTTACACCCAGAATTACTCTGCCCTGCACTTCTGTGGTTGGAGCTATGATCTGTGCGCTTGGAAGCCTGTCTGTGTCAATATGAAGCCCGTCAATAAAGTACCATGGACCAGGATCTGAGTCGGCAGCTCTTATTCGAACCTTGATACTATCTGTGTCGACATGCCCGATATCTCTCACTGCATTCCAGACTACCGGTTCTCCATAAAACCAGGGTTCAATTTCTATACTGTTGCCACTGAGATGCATGGTTTTCCAGGTGCTTCCATGATCAGTGGAATACTGTGCTTGCAGTTGAATGATATCTCCCTCTCGATCTTCAACTGCGTAACCAAGCTGGTATCTGGAATCATCAATCTTCACCGGAGATTCCATGAGTATCTCCGGTGGTCTGTTGTTGTCTATGTGAAGAAGTCCCGATGTGCCACTCTCGCCAGGGCCGAAATTGGAGTAAGGAGTAATTCTCACAAGACATCTTCTCTGATCTTCGAAGGGCAGATCCTGATCGGAATTCCAGGTTATTGCTCCCGGGCGTTCGATGAAATTACGGGTTTCTTTCCAGCTGTAACCGGCATCAGTGGAGTAACTGACGGAGATACCTGTCCATTCTGAGCAACTGACAGAGTATGAGATTGAGAAAGATCCACTGAATTCTCCAGTGATCTGCTCCACATCAGCCACCGGAAGGAAGTCAGTACCGTAAGAGCCCGAATTGTGCTGGTTTCCCAGGGGCAGAGGCCACGTGTACTTTGTCGAAACATGTGTTGCCAGCGGATATGCAGACACACAGCCCCCGGAGGCGATCACTATGAGTTCCGTTGTGCCGTCCTGGTTCATATCCCCTGCAACTGGAGTAAAAGCTATTCCACCTGGATTCTTAAGTGGGTAACCACTGATTCGTCTGCCTGAAGAATCCCAGGCATAGATACTGCCGCTATTTGATGTGGCGATTACCGAAGGACCATGTTCTGTGTTGGAAATAATCGGCTGATTTGGTCTCGAATCGGTACGGTTGGGCCAGCGCCAGGTTCCCGCCAGAGAACCGTCTCCATTCAGCAGGTAAACAGTGCTGTCGATAGAAGCCACTGCGATCTGGGGAAGCTGGAGTTCGAAATCAAGAAGACCGATAGCCGTAGCTCCCGATACCGGACGGGCATCCATGTAGAACGGCCAGCCCTCCTGCTCTTCGCCAAGCAGACTGTACAGATGAACTTGTCCATCCTGGCTGGCGAACACTATGTCTGATTGTCCGTCTCCGTTGATATCACCTGAAACAGGAATAGTACCTGTCGGGTATCCTGTAAGTTTGGGCCAGCCTGGCAGGTGAAGGCCATCCCATCCCAGTATGGTTATCTTGCTGTTGTTGGTGGCGCAGATAAGTCCGTCATTAAAGCCACCTCCAAGGCTGATCAGAGTAGGCTGGTGCTGCAGTTGTGATTGCAGATCCACCGGATAGCCTGAAACGTTCTCTCCCCGCAAGCTTAAAAGTTGAACCATACCATTGCTGGTTCCGTATGCTATTTCAAATTCTCCATCATCGTTCAAGTCAACAGCTGTGAGGCTGGTTATTACATTGCAGTCGTTATTTACAGGCCATCCAAATACTTCATTACCATGAAAATCTACAAGGTGGGTAAATCCGTCATTGTCGGCATAGGCAATAAGAGTCTCACCGGTTGAAGCCGGCACTGCACAGGGTCGCCAGATGACTCCCACTCCGCTCGAGGCAGGAAAACCAGGCAGCCGAACGCCGCCTGTACTCCAGGCACCCAATCCGGCAGCTCCCAGGGGAATGAAGAGAACTTGTTCAGAGTTGCCTCTGGAAATAAGCTGAGCTTCTCCTCGAGGCGTCGCTTCCAAATGGAGTTCCCACATTGGCAGAATGGCTGAAACAGTCAACAATATTAATGCAATGGCACTCAATGGTTAACCTCCAATGGATAAAATACATAAATAATCCTTGCAACCCGAAAATAGCCGTATACCTTTTTCAGGTCAACTCCCAGTATACCCTTTTCAATTTAACTCCATGAGTATATATATACAGCTTCGAGCAACATTGATCATGGTTGACTGGGGGTTGGCGATGTGTGATATTAAGGCTTGTTAGAGAGATAATAGTGTAGGGTATGTTCAGGAAATCTGGAGGAATCGTATGCGTTTTACTGTCTTGCTTTTGTCTGTTTGTGCAGTCGCTGCATGTGCGGGTTCCCTTCCATACGCATATGGCGGTGTCGTCAATGCCCCTGATGCATATGTACTTGAACACACTGAGGTTGAAATCGGGATTGCTGCAAGTGCTTTTTCCTTCGAGGATTCTCTTGGTGCTTCTGCCAGCGATGTAAAACTTACTGGTTACCTCAACTTCGGCATATTGAGCTACGGTGAGATTGGTGCTGCCTATCTGGCAGACGGTGGATTGGTTCTTAACGCAAAAGTCGCCATTCTGAAGGAGGGTATTGCTGTCCCTGCATTTTCCCTTGGTCTCCAGAATGGTATAGGTACCGAGCATGTTGATTGTTTCTCCGGTCCGCCAGGAACAGCGGATACTCTAGGGCGATACCCCGGAGGGTGGGATGAAGAAGGAATGTACAGTTACGCACATGCACAGAACTGGTCCGTTTATGGCGTTGCCTCAAAGGATATGCGCTACCTTATTGGAATGCCCGTTACACTCAACCTGGGTATTGGGATTGGTCGTTTTGTTGGAGTTGTCGATGCGGGAGCTCTCGGTATCGGCAGTTCCATCGCCAACGGTCTGTTCGGATCATTGATCTGGAAGCCAGGTGAGGATCTCTCCATCGCTTTTGAAATGGATGGTAGAGATCTCAATCTCGGTATGACTTATGCCGCAGGAAAACATGTTAATCTGCATCTTGCCTGGGCTGAACTGGAACAGATTGTTTTTGCTCCGGAAAATCAGAACAAGCAGGACGTAATGCAGAACTCTAAAATAACCATTGCTGTTTCTTCAAGATTCGGCCCCCTCTTCGGAGCCGGTCGTCTTGAACTGGAGAGAGAGCAGCAGCGTATCGAGAGAGCCAGAACGAGGCTTGAAGAGCTTGAAGCAAGACGCAGAGCTGCTGAGTCAGAGCTTCAGAGGCTTCGCGATCTCCTCGATGAGCCCAGGTAGGTTCTGCAATGGTCTTTCATGCTCGATCTCTCGTAATTCTCTTAGTAGTGTTTTCTCTGTGCATGTCCGCCGGGGCTCAGGTTCCTGAGCCAGCTGCGAACGAGGAAATAAGCGCGATTCTAAGAAGGGCACAGCAGGAACTCGAGAATCTGGAAAGCCAGATAATGCGTGAGGAAGAGAGACTTGCAAGAATAGAGGCTGAACTGATACAGCTACGCCGACAGCGTTCAATTCTATTCAGTGCACAGTCTGCTTTTGAGCTTGGTGAAGAACTCTATACCAGTGGTTCCATTGTCTGGGCGCGGGATGCATTCACCTCTGTTGTGGAAAATTTTCCCGATTCTGATTTCTACGACGCTGCACTGTTCCGCCTTGAGTTGATATTCTTCGAACTGCAGGATTACGAGGCCACGGTCAGCTATTACGATAAGCTTCGGGAAGTGTCTCCGGCTTTTGAGTATGTGGATCTTGCAACTATTGTTGGAGGGCTGGCTGATTATCACATGGGCGATTTCAGTGCTGCCCGTGCCACATTCCAGCAGGTCACGCCCTCGGGTGATAATTCTTCACTTGCCGCATATCTTGTTGCAGTAACCTATGTGGCAGAGGAAAATAATCAGGCTGCAATCACAGAACTTCAGAATGTGATTGACCGGACAGGCAGGAATGAGAGCGGCATTGCCGACAGAGCCCGGATCGCGATTGCGCAGATACATTTTGATCAGGGGCAACTTGATCTGGCTTCTGATCAGTACCATAAAGTATCTCCGTTCAGTGCGTATTATGATGTTGCAATGCTCGGCCTTACCTGGACTTATATGCGCCAGGAGGATTATCAGAGTGCATACAACCTGGCGGAAAGAGTTATTGAAGAGATGCCCGGTTCTGAACTCCACAGCGAGTTTGAGCTTGCAATGGCCAATTGTGCTCTGGGGGCACAGGACATAGACATAGCTATCTCCATGTACAGGCAACTGATGGAAGACTATGGATCAACCAGTGATTTCTACGATACCTTCCGTTCCGGGGAAGATGTGGCTGACCAGTACGATTCCGAGCGGGAAAGATTGGACAGGATACGATTAGGGCTCACTGAACTGAAAGAAGAAGCCTACATGCAGGGAGACATGGAGCTTGTTGCTCTGATTGAGCAGGAGGAGGCTTCACTAAGGGCTCTATTTGTCGACATTTCGGGGTTTGAAGCATCTCTTTCTATGCCGGTATATATGGATTCCGAGACCATGCTTCAAGAGCTGAACAGGTTGATAGCAGCTTCCAGAGCCAGTTCAGAGCGACTTGCCCTGGAAATTGTGAACACTCAGAGCATTGCTGACTATGCAGGCAGTGAAGCTGACAGGCAGGAGTTGTTGCAGCTCGAAGAAGAAGTTTCCAGAATAAGGCTGGCATTGCAGGATCTGGCCAGCAAGATGGATTCAGGAATGGCCGCCGATCATGACTGGATGCAGGAGACTCAGTACGGTATTGCAATTGCAACCTTCATCGAACGAGAGCTTAAACGGGATTCACTCAACTATCTTGGTGCCTATTACAACGCTAAAATTTCACAAAGCTATGCTGAGGGAGACAGTGTAAGGGCGGAGGCACTCAGTGAGCAGAGGCGCTCTGAAACAATCTCTCTGCAGAACAGAATAGATGAATCGGGGATAGAATGTGCCAGTTATTTCGAGGAGTATCTTGCCCACTATCCCGAGAGCAGGTTTACAGCGGATATTTATGTTCGCCTGGCGCAGTTGTACTACGAGATCGACAAGAACAGTTATCTGGACAGAACTGCAACAGCCGCTGGAGATTTCATCCCTGCAGATTACTCCCGAACTATTGATCTCTACCAGAGAGTTCTGAATCAGTATCCCAACAGCGAAGTAGAGGATATCGCACTCTATTCACTTGGCTATGCCCTTAATGAAATGGGAGATCCGGCAGGTGCCGTAGCAAGCTACAGACGGCTTCTTTCCGATTTTCCGGATAGTCCGCTTGCTCCTGAGACTTTTCTCAGAGCAGGAGACTTTTTCTTTGATTCCTTTGATTTCGACAGCGCATTTGTATTTTACAACCAGATACTTAACTATCCGGACGCTGGTTCGACCATCTATCAGTTTGGAATCTACAAGCTGGGATGGACAGCGTATCTGCTCAATAAATACGAACACTCAATCGCCTTGTTCGGATATCTGATCCGCGACAGTCACAGAATGGATGATCTGGGACTTGAGAGGCGTACAGATATGGTAAATGAGGCCATTGAGTACCTCGCTCACGATTTCATGGAGCAGAAATCAGGATCACCCGTGCAACTCGCAACCAATTTCCTGGATTCATTCGGCGATGAACAAGTTACTGTTGATGTTCTTACCCAGATGGGTGACTTCTACATGGAGCAGGGGTTCTGGTTGGAATCGATTGAATCTTACCAGTCTCTTCTTCAGAGAGATCCGTACAACTCTGCCGCTCCTTTCATTCAATCCAGAATAGCTGTTGCGTATGAGGGTGCCGGAGATTTTGCCAGCGCAACCATGGCCAGAGAGCAGATCGTGGAAAGGTATGGGGTTCAGAGTGAGTGGGCCAGCATGTCAGGGGACTCCTCCGTTTTTGCAGAGGTGGATTCTCTTCGAGCTTCCGCCCTGGAGCATTCCATTCAATACCACGCTCAGCAAGTGGCCGAAGCTGAGGGAGATTCACAGCAAGCCGTTCAGAGTTATTCAAATCTTATTGGCAAGATTGAACTGTACCTTGCTGATTACGCGGATTCCAGACAGGCATATGATTTTAGATTCCTGCTTGGTGATTCCTACTACAACACTGGAAATCTCACCAGGGCAGGAGCTGTTTATCTCGAAGTTGTTTACGACAGCACCTCAACTCAGCAGAGAGAGAATGCGTCGGTCAACGCTTTCAGTTCTTTCGGTCAGGCATATGAACAACCTGGTGCTGACAGCCTCTCGCTTAGGGAAAAAATGCACGAAATCGGTATGTTCTACGCGGATCACTATCCATCAGGGGAATATGCCGCGCAGTTCCTCTTTAATGATGCCGGTAGCCACTACAATGCGAATGATTACGCTACCGCCCGTGTTTCATATATGAGAATATTTAATGAGTTTCCCGGTTCGGAATACACAGCCCGTTCCGCCAGGTTCCTTGCATCTGCCTACGAAGCTGAACACATGTTCTCTGATGCTGAATTATGGTACGGAAGAGCTGCTGATGCAGCTTCAATTACTGGTGAAGATCTCGGTGCCGATGTTGCAGCACTTGCGGCAGCTGTTTCTTACAGAGATGCTGAAGCTCTTGCGCAATCCGAGGATACTGAATCTCTGCTTATCGCGGCAGCAAGATATGAGGAGTCTGCTATGTCTCACCCCGGTACTGATGTTGCCCCGATTGCCCTGTATGATGCGGGAGAGACCTATGGAAAGGCTGGAGATATAACAAGTGCAATCAGGGTATTTACTATACTGGCCAATACTTACCCGGAGGCCGATCAGGCTCCCGAAGGCATGATGCGCGCAGCGTTCCTCGCGATGGAGGCAGAACGCTTCATTCTTGCAGGAGATACCTATCTTGAAGCTTTCAATCGTTTCCCGATGGCTGAGGGAATGCATTCCGCCCTGTACAGTGCTGCTGTAACCTACGAAAAGGGTGGAGCAGACGGTCTGGCTATCGGTGTGTACAACCGTATCATAGACGAGCAGGCTGCATCACCAGAGACAATGGTTATCGCTCTTGGAAAAACAGGAGATTATCTGTATGATGGGCGTGACTATATAGGTGCACGGGAAAAGTATATGGTATGTGTTGAAATATATGATACCTACCGGGAAGGCCCTGCCGCTGATGCCGCCAGAAGCGCGTTTCGTATCGGTGAGATTATAAGATTCGGTTATGATGCCATGATCGTAAGTCCAGACAATGTACAGCAGAAAGCTCAGTTGAAGGGCGAAGTTGAGAGCTGGTACGGCAAGTCCCTCACCTACAATGTTGATGTCTGGTTCATGGCCTCCTGCGTTAGAGCAGGTGAATTGTACGAAGACTTTGCGAATTCCGTAGCCTTTATGGATCCACCGTCGGGGTTACCGGAAGAATCAATTGATGAATTCTATAACCAGTTGTACATTCAGTTCTACGAACCGGAGGTACAGAAGGCCATCAACATTTACATAACCGCAGTAGAAAAAGCAGTTTCTGCAGATATTGGAAATGAGTGGGTGGAGCAGGCTGCAGATAATCTTGAACTACTTGCGCCTGGAACGGTATCGACTCTTGGTCTTCCCGGTTATGAGTTGGAGATTTTTGTACCGGAACCTGTTGACGAGGGGGTTGTCGTTGACGAAGGTTTAACCGTTGACGAAGGTTTAACCGTCGATGAAGCATCTGTTGATCCCGCGTCTGGAGAGGGGGCTGGTCAGTGACTCGCATATTTTCTGTTATATTACTCATGCTGACTGGCAGTGCTGTTTATGGCCAGGGAGCGAGCATGGAGAGTGGACGACTTATTCTTGAAGAGATCACAATCCAGGGAGAGTTGCGCACTCCACAGGCTTTGTTTCTTATGTTGAAGAGCACCCCGAACCTGAGTAATGTGCTTCTGGAAAGAAGCTTTCTTGAGGATGTTGTCAGACCTATTTATCCGGGAGCCTTTGCATCGGAGACGTCTTTTTCCCTGGCTGCAAGGCGGTCGAGTGCTTTGCCAGTTTACATAAGGTATGGCACGGTAGCTGTTCTAGGTGGGCTGAGTGCATGGAAGTATTCCGAAGAAGATACCAGTACAGGTATGACTTTTGCCATAATGGCCGGCCTTGATTTGGTGGGTAATTTACTGTATGACCTTATAGGTCAATAGATTAACAAACGGTTAAAGAGAGGAGTCCCTTAATGCGTGGAAACTTGTTTCCCCTGCTGATAGCTCTTGTTGTTCTGGTTTTACCTGGTGCTGTTCTTGCACAGGGCGAGGAAGCGACTGAAGTCGATTCCACAACAGTTGCGGAGGGAGACTCCACTGCCACTGATTCCACTGCCACTGATTCCATTGCTGTCGAAGTTGAAGAGGAAGCCGTTATTGCTGCAGATACAACAGGCACCGATGAAGTAGAGGAAGAGACAGAAGAAGAGCTGGAAAAAGGCGGTTTTTTCAGTGCATTCGCCAAGTTCTTTCGTGAGGGCGGCCCTGCTATGCCATTTATCCTTTTCTTCTTTGCTGTTGGGCTCGTAATTTTTATAGAAAGACTTATTTTCCTTTTTGGAATTGCCAGTGCCAAACCTGAAGCGCTCATGGCTAAAATTGCATCCCTGATCCGCAGGGGCAGTATAGAAGGGGCAATTGCAGCTACAAGCGAGGAAAGATCCCCGCTTTCAAAGATAATAGAAGCAGCATTGAGGAATTATAAAGGTTCCGAGCGTGACATTCAGAATGCTGTTGACGAGATGGCGCTTGCCGAACTGCCCAGGATTAACGCCAGAATCGGTTATCTCGGCATGCTGGCAAATGTTTCTACAATGGTTGGTTTGCTTGGAACTATCTTTGGTCTTATCGCAGCGTTTGCAGCGGTAGCAGCAGCCGACCCCGAGCAGAAGGGTGTTCTTCTTGCAAACGGTATATCCATGGCAATGAACACAACTGCATTCGGACTTATTGCTGCTATTCCCATGCTGATTGCTCACTCAGTTCTAACTGCAAAAGCAGATGGACTGGTCGATGACATTGACCGTTACAGTGTGATGGTTATGAATATGCTTGCACAGGCCAGAAGGGAAGCCTAATGGCGAAAGCAGCGTCGGGGCGAAGTAGAACAGTCAAACATGTCCCGGAGATTGATCTTTTGCCGGTGATGAACTTGTTCTGCTGTATAATCCCTTTCCTGCTGTTCAGTGCTACATTTCTTGAGGTTGTTATCATAGAAATGGCAGCAACTGAGGGTATCAGCAGCTCAGGAGGAGCTACTGCCAACCTGATGCGCTCTGAGGAAGACAGGCTTCAGCCGAAGATTATCATGACTGAGCAGGAAATCTTTATTGGTACTGCCAGTGGGTCGGCTCATGTCGGTTATGCTTTAGAGACTGAGCTGAACGGGGAGATGGTCATTTCTTTCCCGTGGGATTCTCTCTCCTCAAAGCTGACCGAGGTGCACGAGCTTCTGACAGAGGCCTATCCGCAGATAGATTTCCAAAAAATTACAATTTTAACTGTGGAAGAAACAAGATATGACAACATAATAACTGCAATTGATCTTGCCGGTGCTGCGGGGTTTGATCAGCCCGGTCTCCAGGTCGCTCCATCAGCTTCAGTGAATTCTGCAATGGCAGGAGGTGGAAACTGATGAGTGCTCCATCCAAACGTCATGTTCCTCTGCTGCTTGGTTCAGGTAAATCGATCGCAGTTTCACGAGGAAAAGACAAAAAAGTTACTTTGAGTCTTACTTCTATGATCGATATGTTTACTATATTGCTTGTGTTCCTTTTAAAAAGCTATTCTGCTGACGGTCAACTTGTAACAGTCAGCGATCAGCTGACTCTTCCAAAGGCTAAAATCGAGAAGAAAGTTGAACTCAAGCTGGAGATCCAGGTTAACAATTCTGTAATAGTCGTTGACGGTGATCCGATTGTCACAGTTAATCAGGAACTTCTCAGCTCAGGAAACTCGATACCTGTCCTTGTTACAAGGCTCAGAGATCACTTGGAATATTCCAGACTTACCCGGGGTACACTTACTGAGGATGATATGAAGGTTAACATCCAGGGAGATGTGGGCATACCGGCTATTCTCCTCCAGCGGGTTATGGCAAGTTGTTCGGAAGCCGGGTATGTCGGGCAGAATCTGGCTGTTATCAAGATCATCTCCAGCGAAGGTGGTGATGACTGATGGCAGATGCTAGAAAGAAGATTCTCGCAATTGCTGCAATGCGTGAAGGCAAGGTAATTACCAAACTCCTTCCGGGAGAGAGGGAAATTACACTTGGCTCCGGGTACAACAACAGTATCTCTGTAGAGGCACCTGGAATTCCTGAATCTATTGTACTGATTAAAACCGGTGAGGAAAAAGAGACCTGGGATCTGAGATTATCAGATGCCATGGATGCGCAGATCACATCGCTTAACGGGTCAAAACTGAAGTTCAGCGATCTTAAGGGTCTGGGAATTTTTAACACAGATGATGACGGTAACTATGTTCTGAAAGTAAACTATGGTGACCAGGGCGTTGTTACTGCCGGCCATTTTGTAATTCACTTTGGTTTTATTGATCCACCGAAAGTTGTTGAGAAGAAGGTTCAACCAAAGAAAAAAGCACCCCCCGGGAAACAGAAGCAGACACCCTCTCCTCCCGACAAGAGGATGCTTAAACTCAGTATTGAGGACCCAGATGGTCGCAGAGATATATTCCCTAATGCCGGAATAATGACTATAGGTCAGGCGGATTACAATACAATTTGCGTGAAAGTGGGGAAATTACCTAGAATACATACTCTTCTGGAGCCAGAACAGGATAATAAGTATATTCTTAGACTGATCCCAGAAATAAAGGGTGGTGTAGAGGTCAAGGGAAGTGTTATTCCATTCGCTACCCTTATTGAGAGAAATCTTCTTAAACAGGAAAAACCGGGCGACCCGTACATCTGGGTTTTTGACAGAAGTGTTTCCGGTGTCTTTACAGTGGGTAATACAGAAGTATTCTTCAGTTTTGCTGAACCGCCTGCAGAGATACTTAAGCCAAAACCGAAACCGGTTGTTTCGAAGCCCAAATTGAAACCCAGTGTTTACAACTGGAAGATTTTTGCTGCAAGACCCCACGAGGTAACTGCTTTTCATGCGATCAGGAGGGAAGACAGCAGATTCAATATGCTGCTTGGAATTGGACTTGCAGCAGCTCTTCTTATGGGGGCTGTTACAGACAGGCTGATTCTTGTAGTAAAGGAATCAAAGACGCAAATGCTCAGAAGTGCTCCAAGCGCCAGAGTTGTTCAACTTGCTGAAACTCCTCCTTCAGCCTCCGGTATGGGAGAAGAAATTGTCAGTGACATGCCTGTTGCAGAAATGGCAACATCCGGAGGAGTTGCAGGAGATTCTGATGCTCCTGTTGCTGCAGGTGCAGCCGAAGGCGCAGATGCAGCGAGCGATGTTCTCAGCAGTATTGGATTCGCCGCATACGGTACCGGAGCTGCAGGAGGCGGAGCAGGATTCATTGGCGATCTTCAGTCTGCCGCCTCATCTGGAACCGGTCTCAGCTCCGGTCAAAGCGGTCAAGACCTGATCGCCGGGGCTGGCGGCGGTGGTTCCGGCGGTATCGGTGGACTTGCTGGTGGTGGCGGCGGTGTTGCCGCTACAGCTGGAACAGTCAGTGCCAGTGATATGCAGGCAGCCCACCAGGCAGCACAGGTAACATTCAGTGCGAGTGCTTCAGGTGAAGCCATTGATCTTGGCTACAGAAATATGAGTGATATCAGGCGTAAAATTAATATCATCAAGATGCGTGTACAGACCGCTTACGAGAGCTTACTCAGAAGTAACCCGGGAGCCAGCGGTACAATAACTATCAACTTCTCCATTACTCCGGGCGGTTCGGTCACCGGCGTTTCCGTAAGTTGTCCCGGCCCTCTTGCCAGCCTGCAAGGGACGGTTACATCGGCTGTCAGCTCTCTGAACTTCGGACCTGCCCCAGAGCAGACAGGTAACCTTCCAGTAACAGTGCCGTTCAGTCTGGTGCCACCGCAGTAACAGCAGGAGATATTAACTGAAAAATAGCGGGGAGCTTCGGCTCCTCGCTTGAATATGAAACCGGAAGTAATGATGATGACGAAAGAATTTGCTGCTGTTTTTCTCATATTTGCAATTGCCTGCACCAGTGAACAGGCGGAAACCGGCCTGCAGACTCAGTATGAATCAGATCTTAGAATACTGGAGGTAGCTGGTGTCATCGGTGTGGAAATGGGAGAGGCAGAGTACGTTTTTGGTGCAATTCAGGCTATAGGACACAATTCCTCAGGAGAGGTAGCAGTACTGGACAGAATTTCGGCTAATGTCAGGTTCTACTCCCGGTCAGGCGAATACCTGAGAACTGTCTCACATCGCGGCGAAGGTCCCGGTGAACTGATTAACCCATTGGCAATGTGTCTGTGGCCTGATGGAAGGATCAGTATTCTTGATCCAATGCGAGGAGGATTTTTCGGATTTACAAATGAAGGTGAGTATCTTGGAGTAGAACTGGAGATCTCCCGCAATGCTCATTTGAACACTATTGCTGTTAGTGACAGTGAGTTCGTGGCTGTTAAGAACAGGCTGAGTTTTGAAGGTGATACAGGAAGTATCACTATTTTTATAGGGCTTTTTCCTGTTGCAACAGTGCCATCAGTTACCTATTGGGAGAAGGAGTTGCCTTTTGATTTGATGCGTGTGGGTGACCAGTTTCTTGACTACTACCTGTATACAAGCTGGACCGCTGATCAGAACAACGGAAATGTCTATATTTCTCTTTTTAACGAAACTGATTATGAAATACTGTGTTTCAATCAATCCGGTGATCTGTTAAACACTATCACGATGGATCTTGAGCCTGTTGAAAAGACGGAAGCAGAGATTCTCGGGGAAATAGACTATGTGACAGCCTTTATCACTGCACTTGAAGGGGGTGAACCGCAATTCAATGTTGAATGCACCCCATTTCCTTACAGATTACCTGTTTCAGAGCTTTGTGTCGATTCTCAGGGCAATATATGGGCAAGGCGAGGTACAACCGATGAACCATTTTTTGATATCTGGACAGCAGAGGGAGATCTGGTTGGGCAGGCTGTCTTGAATGGGGTCGGCCGGGAGAGCCGTTCGTGGAATTTCATCATGGATGCCGGCGGCATTCTTGCTTATGATGAGAATCCAGCACTATTTCAGCAGATATTTATCATTGAATAGACTTTTGAAATAGTTAATTATTATCAAATATCAGTATAAATGTTTTGATTCTTTTATCTGAAGGAGGGCCGCAGGTTTCCTTGCGGCCCTCCTGGTATCTATGGGGATCAGGTCTAGTACATTCCGCCCATTCCACCCATTCCACCGTCTCCAGCAGGCATAGCTTTTTCTGCCTCGGGGATCTCTACGATAATGGCTTCTGTGGTAAGAAGAAGTCCTGAGATTGAACTCGCATTCTGAAGAGCAGTTCTTGCGACCTTTGTTGGATCAACAATACCTGCCTTGAACATATCTACGTACTCACCTGTTGCAACATTCAGACCCTTTGTAGTTTTCAGGCCGCGAACCTTTTCTACAACAATAGCGCCTTCAAGGCCAGCGTTGAAAGCAAGCTGACGAAGAGGAGAAGAAAGTGAGCGGAGAACAATATCGGCTCCAACTTTCTCGTCGCCCTCAAGCTCAAGAGTTTCAACTGTCTTTTCACAACGAACAAAGGCAACTCCTCCACCGGGAACAATGCCCTCTTCAACGGCTGCACGGGTAGCATGAAGAGCATCCTCAACTCTTGCTTTTTTCTCTTTCATTTCTGTCTCTGTTGCCGCGCCGACATTGATTCTTGCAACTCCACCAGCAAGCTTGGCAAGTCTTTCCTGAAGCTTCTCGCGGTCGTAATCACTGGTTGTGTCTTCAATCTGTCTGCGGATCTGGCCTACGCGACCCTTGATGTCTTCGGTGGTTCCACCACCTTCGATGATGGTCGTGTTGTCTTTGTCGATTTTTACAAGACCACAGCTTCCAAGGTCTTCGATGGTAACGTTCTCAAGTTTGATGCCAAGGTCTTCCGTGACCGAGCGCCCACCTGTGAGAACAGCGATGTCTTCAAGCATGGCCTTGCGGCGATCACCGTATCCGGGAGCCTTCACAGCAGCAATCTGAAGCATTCCGCGAACCTTGTTCACTACAAGCGTTGCAAGGGCTTCACCCTCGATGTCCTCTGCGATGATAAGGAGAGGACGACCCATCTGGGCAACCTTCTCAAGAACAGGGAGAAGGTCTTTAACATTGCTGATTTTCTTTTCATAGATAAGAACGCATGGCTTCTCAAGAACCACTTCCATTGTCTCAGGATCGGTTACAAAGTAGGGGCTGAGGTAACCGCGGTCGAACTGCATACCCTCAACAACATCAAGATGGGTATCCATGGACTTGGCTTCTTCAACACTGATCGTGCCGTCTTTGCCCACCTTTTCCATGGCATCGGCAATGATGATTCCAATTTCACTGTCATTGTTGGCACTGATGGTGGCTACCTGCTTGATCTCTTCTTTGCCGCGAACTTCCTCGCTGAGGTTTTTAAGCTCTGCGGTAACAGCATTCACTGCAATATCGATACCGCGCTTGAGAGCCATGGGGCTGGCGCCAGCCGTGACATTTTTAAGGCCTTCACGATAGATGCTTTCAGCAAGGAGGGTTGCAGTTGTTGTTCCGTCACCGGCAACATCACTTGTCTTGCTGGCTACTTCACGAATAAGCTGGGCACCAATGTTCTCAAACTTGTTTGGAAGCTCGATCTCCTTGGCGACAGTCACACCATCTTTGGTGATTGTTGGGCTACCCCACTTTTTCTCAATGAGCACATTGCGACCCTTGGGACCAAGTGTAATCTTAACGGCATTTGAAAGCTGCTCCACACCTGAGAGGATAGCATGTCTGGCATCCTGATTGAATTTCAGTTCTTTACCTGGCATATTGGGATTCTCCTTAATTCTCGATGACGGCAAGAATATCATCCTCACGGATGATCACAAGGTCTTCGCCGTTTACTTTGACCTCAGTACCACTGTACTTGCCTATGAGGATCTTATCTCCTTCTTTAACAACCGGAGCCATGAATTCGCCTGAGTCGCTACGCTTTCCCTGCCCCACGGCGATGATAGTTCCCTCAAGGGGTTTCTCTTTGGCTGTGTCGGGAATAACTATTCCACCCATTACTACTTCTTTGTTCTCTTCACGACGGACAATAATTCTGTCGAAGAGCGGTCTTACCTTCACTTCTGCCACTTTTTTATCTCCTTTCAAAGAGAAATTTCTGGCATTGCTAACTACTATTTCTACCGTTGTCAATTCTGGTGGACACTGTAAAAGCAAAGAATGTGCCAGAGAAAACCGTATTTGCAGATCGCCTTCCAATTTGTTGCAGTGCAAAGATAAAAGCATTGCCGTACCAGTGACTGCTTTGGAGGACAAAGTGGATAATCCAGTGTATGTGCCAGTTTGACGCATAGAGATTGTCATGGCTGGATGTCTCGTTTCATATATTCTCTGCTCAGTGGAAATTGTTTTACATATATGAACAAACATGGAGGTAATAATGTCCTCAGTAGTTATCATAAATTGTGAAGGTACCACCCTTCACCAGGTGAGACAGATTGCAGATGGCGCATCCTTTGAGCTTGGTCAGGATGCAGTAGTTGCCATTGCAGAAGCTCGTTCCAGAATAGAAGCCCTTCTCGAATCAGGAAAACCGATCTATGGGGTTAATACAGGATTTGGCAGGTTGGCAAGTACAGTTGTTCCTGCCGATGAACTTGAACTTCTCCAGAGGAATCTTCTCTTAAGCCATGCCTGCAGTACAGGAAGATTGTTTCCTTCATCAGTTGTGAAAATTATGATTTTTCTAAGAGTGGCCTCCCTTGCCCGTGGCAGGAGCGGGATCAGGCTGGAAACTGTTAATGCCCTGGTGAAACTGGGAAACAGTTCTTTCATGCCTGCTGTTCCTTCACAGGGATCTCTTGGTGCTTCCGGCGATCTGGCACCCCTTTCACACATGTGCCTTCCGCTTATGGGAGAGGGAGAGTGTGTTGATCGGGATGGTGTGGTGGTTTCCGGTGCAGAAGCTCTCAAGGAGATTGGACTTTCGCCCTTGAAGCTTCAGGCAAAAGAAGGTCTGGCTCTTATTAACGGAACTCAGGCAATGACTGCCCTTTTATGCTCTGCGTTTCTCGACTCACAGAGGTTGATGGATGCCGCAGATGCAACGGCAGCTATTACCATTGAGGCGCTACTTGGTACTGATTCTGCATTGGATCCTGAGCTTATCGGTCTCAGGCCTCATCCCGGAGCTCTTGAATCTGCCGAGTTCATCAGGAAGCACCTTGAGGGTTCTCAAATCCTCCACAGCCATCCATCATGCGGCAAAGTGCAGGATGCATATTCCCTCAGATGTACCCCGCAGGTTCACGGTGCATCCAGAGATGCACTCAAGTACATCGAAACTACTTTGGAAAGGGAGCTGAAAGCCGTCACAGACAATCCACTTCTCATGGAAGACGGCAGGGCTCTCAGTGGAGGAAACTTCCACGGTCAGCCGGTTGCTCTTGCAGCAGATCATCTTAAAATTGCCATAGCAGAGCTTGCAAACATCTCTGAAAGAAGAACCGAGAGGCTTCTCAACCCGGACCTCAGTGGTCTCCCTGCCTTTCTCTCTCCTGCACCGGGAACTAATTCCGGGCTGATGATCGCGCAGTACACAGCAGCCTCACTTGTTAGTGAGAACAAGGTTCTTGCCCATCCTGCAAGTGTGGACAGTATTTCAGTCAGTGGTTGCCAGGAGGATCATGTAAGCATGGGTACAACTGCTGCAAGACAGGCTGTAGAAATAGTCAGGAATAGCTGTCACGTTCTGGCCACGGAACTTGTTGCAGCAGTTCAGGCACACAGGTTCCTGAAGCGTGGAGTTCTGGGCAGTGGAACACAGAAGACATTCGATACAGTTTCTGCAGTGTTTCCGCCACTTGACGAGGACAGACAATTTGTAGCAGACATCGAAGCTGTAGCCTGCTTGATCAGAGAAGGAAATATCAGCTGAATTGAGAGTGTCACAGCCATACCATGCCGAATAAATAGTATTCTAATAGAGCCCCGGATCCCGTCCGGGTGAAGGGGTTCTCATACTTTCCGGGCCATCTTCTTCTCCGAAGCCCATTTCTTCCAGTTCCTGCTCAATCTTTTCGGGATCCTCTCCGGACTCAAGTCTCCCCAGAGCATGCTCAAGTTCCGGACCCAGGTCTTCGCCCATTTCATCTGCCATTCTGCGCACAGCTCTGGCCATTGATCTGGGATCATTTTCGTCTATATCCGCCATGTCCGCAGCCATTTCATCATCCGATACGGACTTTGAAGAGGTGGTTGAGAACTGGCTCATCACTCTTTCCAGATCACCCTTTTCGCATTTTGGACACTGGAGTTCTTCGGTCTTCCTGCTTCCGCGGATCAGGAATTGATATATGGTATTGCACGTGCTGCAGTAGTATTCATAGATTGGCATTTTTACCTCCTGTGTTAGTGAACCGGCTGAAAACACCACCCCCCAAAGCTATTCCTGTCGCCCTTGAAACTACAGGACATTTCACAACAAAGGAATGATAAACCCTTGGATCATTCAAACCAAACAGTCCTTCAAGATTTCCCTGGCCCTTGGCCAGAATAATACCGGCAGATTCATAGATGTTCCGAGCTCTTCCGCTGAGCATATCAGGGATTATCGCTGGAACATCAATACCACTTGAGATCAATTCAGCTACTTTGTGAAGCCCGGCCATCTCAGCATCTTTCAGGGTCGCATCGTTCATCACAGGGAGTGTCCGGGTCATGTAGTATTTCTTCCCTTTGAAAGACGTAAGATCCAGAAAGAGTTTGTCCATAACTGTCTCACCGGCGTTGTCTCCCAGAACAAGAAGAACATCCGTTTCGTGGAGAGAATTAAGAAAACTCTCTGTTTCATCCACAGAGAGAGGAGAAGAAAAGGTATTCAGAAGTTCTTCAGTTTCTGGCAGAGGAACTCCCTGCCCCACATCAATAAGATTACACCAGGTTCCGGCAGTAAGCGCCATGAACTGCGGGTTATCCAGCTGCAAAAAGCTATTTTTCAGTCTTTCGTAGTGGAGCAGCATCTGCCTGGTGAAATGTTCCTTCTCAAGCAGAAAAATGTCGTTACCGGTAACAGATGCCTTTCTAAGAAGAGCCCATGATTCCGAACCTGCCAGCGGAGGCGTGGCTCCCTGTCTGAGATTTTCTTCCACGATTGCTATGAGTTTTTCATACTCTGCAGATGAAAGACCTGCTCTGGAGACAAAATCTGAAAAACCGTGTCTGAAGCAGTTGAAACACTCGATACCAGGATTAAGACCCAATTACAGCTTCTTCGATAAACATTCTGTGAACTCTGGTATCGTCTGTTAGCTCCGGATGAAAACTGCAGAGCCAGATGTTTCCACACCTGACAAATACAGCTCCTTCACTGACTGAACAAATTACTTCAGCACTATCTGAAAGGGGAAAGAGAAGCGGTGCCCGGATAAATACTCCGGGAAAGGGTTTATCCAGACCGCTGATGATAATATCTTCCTGAAAACTGGCAGCCTGTCTGCCGAAGCTGTTTCTCTCTGCACGGACCGGAGCCAGTTCAAGGCTGGGCTGATTGATCCTGTGACTTTTCTCGCTGATTTCGCTGGATAACAAGACGGAACCGGCACAGGTTCCCCAGATGGGAATACCAGCGCCGGCAAGTTCTCTGATCGGGGAAACAAGATCCCACCTGATAAGCAGCTTAATTAACGCTGTAGACTCACCGCCTGGCATCACCAGACCTTTAATCCCGCGTAAGTCACTGGGACAACGCACCCCTACGGTAGTACACCCAACGGTATCAAGCATATCCATATGCTCAGCAACTCCACCTTGCAGGGCAAGAACACCGATATGGGGTTTCATACTACCAGCCTCTGTCAGCCATTCTTTCGCTTTCGGGTATTGTAGAAATGTTGATTCCGACCATAGCTTCCCCGAGACCTGTGCTTACTCTGGCAATTACCTCAGGATTGTTGAACTGACTCACAGCTTCAACGATGGCCTTTGCCCTGATTGCAGGATTACCGCTTTTAAAGATACCGCTGCCGACGAAAACACCGTCCAGGCCAAGCTGCATCATGAGAGCAGCATCGGAGGGAGTGGCAATTCCACCGGCGGCGAAGTTGACAACTGGAAGTTTACCGTTCTCATGTACATACTTTACCAGTTCGTAGGGAGCACCCATTACTTTTGCCATGGACATGAGTTCCTCAAAAGGAGTAGACTGAAGCCTTCTGATCTCTCCCAGGACTGAGCGTGCATGGCGAACAGCTTCAACAACGTTGCCGGTACCTGCTTCCCCCTTGGTGCGGATCATGGCTGCGCCTTCAGCAATTCTTCTGAGGGCTTCCTCGAGTACTGTTGCTCCGCACACAAAGGGAACTTTGTAATTCCACTTGTTCACGTGGTTTGCCTCATCGGCAGGGGTAAGTACCTCAGATTCATCAATGAAGTCAATGTCGAGAGCCTGGAGAACCTGAGCTTCAACAAAGTGTCCAATACGGCATTTTGCCATGACTGGAATGGTTACCACTTCCTGAATTCCCTTAATCATCTCGGGGTCTGACATTCTAGCCACACCACCCTGGGTTCTGATATCAGCAGGAACCCTTTCCAGTGCCATTACTGCTACAGCGCCGGCTTCCTGTGCTATCATGGCCTGTTCGGCATTGATAACATCCATGATTACTCCGCCCTTGAGCATACGGGCATGACCAGTTTTTACTTTCCAAGTGCCATCATCGCGAACAAAACTCATAATGTTACCTCGTAGATTGAACGGACTCAAGAAATTCCTCGCCGGCGGTTTCCCACCTGGCGAAGGAAGCTAAAAGAATTTCTTCCGCTACAGCTGTGTTTGATGCTCCCACAGTTTCCCGGAAGGCATTGATGCAGTCAGCTGAAGACTTAAGATATGCGGTCCACGAATTCAATACTTCAGCAGGAAGAGCTTCCGCATTACAGAGAATGGCGACCTCAAATGCTGCCTCTGTTCTCAGAAGAGCTGTTCCAGATAAAAAAAGACCAGCAGATTCATTACTTCGACCTTCTGTCATATTAACCCATGCATCCATCAACCCAGCCACTTCCCTGTCAAGAGTGCTGAAAACCTCAGAACTCAGTGACTGAGGAAACACTGAAACCGCCAGAAGCATAAGTATTATCAACTGTTTCATCATGGGCGTAACATACAACAGAGATCGACGTGCCGGAAGGCGTTTACACTTTGCTCTTTGTGTTGTATTATGTGGGGTCTTTTTAAGTATCCGCTTCTCAATGGAGGGTTCTTGAAGTTAGTTGTACTTCTGATGGTTGCTGTCAGTTTTACCGCCGCTGGCGGTGTTGTTGACGACTGTCTGAGAAAAGGTCTTCCTGTTTCTTCCACACTTCTTTCTGAGGAAATGTTCACAGTTGAAATGGATGGAAGTCTCGCACAGGGCGATTCACTGTTGAAGCATTACGGAGGAGTCTTCTTTCTTCTAGCAGACAGTATCGCCTCTGGATGGTCTGTAGTGGGGCTACAGGTTGATATACCGGGTGCTTCTCTTATTCTTTTCCGTGAGGACGTCTTCAGTGCTGTAGAACGGATGCAACAGGGTCTTTCAGAAGAGGTTCTTGCCAGCTGGATTCTTGAACATACATGGGTGACAAGAAACGAGTAACTGGTTGTCTACTACAACCCTCCTTTCCCAAAAAGCACTACTGGAATTGTCTTCATTATCAATCTGAAATCAAGTGAGTGTGATGAATCAATGGTGTAAAGAAAATCCAGAAACTGGGCCTCATTAAACGGAAGTCTGCTTCTGCCGTACACCTGCCATATTCCCGTAAGCCCCGGCTTAACTGAGAATCTTCTTCTCTGCCAACCGCTGTAGTGTTCAAGTTCGTAAGGGATGCAGGGTCTTGGACCTACAATAGTCATGTCTCCTCTGAGAATATTTACAAGCTGTGGAAGTTCATCGATTGATGTCTTTCTTATGACTCTGCCGATTGCGGTAACTCTTGATGTCTGATTCAA
The DNA here is from genome assembly GCA_023139045.1 of Candidatus Sabulitectum sp. Classification (GTDB taxonomy): domain Bacteria; phylum Fermentibacterota; class Fermentibacteria; order Fermentibacterales; family JCC-6; genus Sabulitectum. The sequence continues at coordinate 4,105 of JAGLOJ010000021.1, read as the reverse complement.
CTTGAAAGTTTCTCCATTGCCCTGATCCTGAGCGGTTTTTCCACCGGCATAGTCCTTGAAATATTTCTTGTGGTCTTCAGCATTCGCATCTCCCTCTTTCATGGAACGGAATTTCAGAAAGCCGAAAGTTTTGAGTTTTTTCCCCACTCTTTCCTGCCTGAACAGTACATTTCCCTGACTGGACAGCTTGACTGCGATAGCCGTGGCCAGAAAAACAGGTGAGAGAAGAACCAGAGCAATAACAGAGAGCAGCACATCACTGAATCTTCTCATGGAAATTTGAATCGAGCGTTTCCCCTTTTTCAGGAAGGTTAGTGCACCATAATCGCTTAGACTGAACCAGGGGTCAAAGTAACCGAGTTCGAATATCTTTGGACCGTAGATAACAAATGGAATTCCAGAGTCGTTGAGTTTGATACTGCTTTCCGCAATGCAATTAAAATCATGCCTTCCGTCTAAAAGAATCACAGCGCCGCTGCAGCTCATCGCGATCATTTTTTTGAGAACGATATCAGTCAGTTCACGGGGGTCAGTTGGGAGAGTTTCAGCCCACTGAACTACCCTCTGATCAGATGCATAGATGGCAGAGCCTCGAAGTAGCGATGCGATGCTTCCGTTTCTGGCGGGATTGCCTGCAACCAGAAGGTTTGACCTGCTTTTTCTTTTTCCACCATAGAGAGATTTAAACAGATTCGGAAGTATCACCAGTTTCACAGCCAGGGTCAAAAGCAGCCAGCCCAGCATGTTGAAAACGATGACAAATCGACTGTCTATGAACACAAGTCTTGTTTCCTTGAACAGGAAGAGCATAAGCATGAAAGAACCGGTTACAATGAGTGTCATTCTCAGAATTCTGTAGAGTAACATTGGTCTGTTCAGAGTTGTTCTCACAGAGTAAAGATTTTCCATAACTGATATCACATAATACCCAAGCATGAAAAACGATGCTGTACCCAGGAATTCGGTGATTGGAAACGCTGTAAAACGGCCGAATCTAATGAAAATAGCCAGACCTAGAGCAACAGAAACAGTGAAAACATCGGCTATCACCGCTGCCAGATAGTATCTGGTGTTCAGAGAAAGTGTTTTTGCTGCAGCCACTCTCAATCCTTCTTAAAAAATTCCTTCATTGCCGACGCCACCTCATTCTGCTGTTCCTCTGTAAGTTCAGGGAACATGGGTAAAGTCATGTTTTCATTGGCATTTTTCTCGCAGACCGGGAAATCTCCTTTTGAGTATCCGAGATAGCTGTAGGCCTTCTGAGTGTGAAGTGGCTCAGGGTAGTGGAGACCGGCTCCAATCTGCTTTGCTGCAAGGTATTCTCTCAGCTTATCTCTTACAGGTGTGTGAAGGGCATAGAGATGGAATACATGCCGGGTATTATCCACAGTTACCGGTAATTCGACGGGAAGGTCTGCCAGCAGTGAGTTGTATCTTGCAGCGGCAGCGATCCGGTTGTCGTTCCATGCGTGAATGTATTTTGTCTTTATTCCGAGAACTGCACCCTGGAAAGCGCTCATCCTGTAGTTGTGTCCTATGAAGTTGTAGAAGTATTTTTCCTGTGAACCGTGGTCACGGAGAGTTCTCATTCTGGCAGCTATTTCATCACTGTCTGTTGTAATGGCACCGCCTTCTCCGTATGCACCCATGTTCTTGCCGGGGTAGAAGCTGAAACTGGCAACATCACCGAAACTTCCGGTCTTCTGCCCGAACCGGGAACCATCGTGGGACTGCGCGGCATCCTCGTAAAGGGAAAGACCGTATTTGTCGGCAATTTTCTTAAGAGTTTTGTAGTCTGCGGCCTGGCCGTAAAGGTCAACTCCAACGATTCCCCTGATTACAGCTCCTGTTTTTGGATCAACAGGTTTGCCTGTTGAGAAGCAGCCGGCAAGGAATTCTTCCGTTTTTTCAGGGGAGAGGTTCCATGTAATCGGATCAGCATCAACGAATACTGGTACATGGCCTGCCAGAACAATTCCCTCTGCAGTGGCTGTGAATGTATTGGGAGGAGTGATGAGACCGCTGCCGGCGGGAAGGTTCGTAGCCCAGATCATTCCGTGAACAGCCGCTGTTCCACTGGAAAGTGCAACACAGTGTTTTACGCCGCAAAGTGCCGCGAATTTTTCTTCGAAGTTCTTTACCTTGGGGCCGAGAACATAGTAACAGGTTTCCAGTACATCCTCTATTTCAGGCTTGATTTCATCTTTTATCTGAAGGTACTGAGCTTTCAGGTCAAGAAATGGTACTGCCATTATTTTCCTCTCTAAATTGCTTTGTTCAAAACGCGCCGAACACGCTCAATAATAACCTATCTCTTTTGTTTTTCAAATGGAGATGAGAACTCCTGCTACCAGCGCCAGAAAGATTCCGATGGTGTTCAAGGTTGAAAGGCTTTCCTTGAGAAAGAAGACACCGAAGACAATCGCGAAAACAGGATACAGTGCCGATATGGCAGTTGAAGTGCTCACCGGTCCGCAGGACAAGGCCTTTTGAAAGAAAACAAGTGCAAGACCTCCGAGAATCCCGGCCAGGCCGGCAATCAGGGCACCAGTTGTTTCTACCTGTTTGAAATTCTGTCCAAGGCTGAAGAAAAGAACAACAACTGTGATAACAGAGAACATCGTGTAGATAAAAACCGATGGCCAGTGTCCCATACGGGTTGAGGATATTTTTACAAGAACTGCCCACACACCCCAGAGCACTGTTGCAACCAGGCTGTACGTAATATGTTTTTGCATGCTTCTCCATTCCGCAATTTACCGAATAATAATATAACTTCCCGCATGCTGTTAGCTCTGGTTGAGAGTTTGTTAGTTGAAAAGTAAATTTTGTCAGTATTGAGACTTGCGAAATGCTGGGATTATACAATATTATGTTTGGAGCCTTTCACTCGTTGGGTGACAATGTTATTGTCTGTTGGGACTTAAGTAAACTCTGATATTCTAATAACATAGCTCTTGACCGGTGCAGGGTGCTTTTCTGAATAGCCCAGATATAGGTAAAGATAACCTGTCTCAGGTATTGGATCTTGATGAGAAGATGACCAAACTATGTGAAAATATTAGAAATTGGAATAGAGCCAGATAGCACAATAGATTAATAGTAAGCAAGATGCATTGACATAAAATTATCACTGAACACCGGAATACTTTGATTCTGATGTTAGCAAAGATGATGGAGAACCAGATGGACAGTTTGAAAATGCACTCAAGAAATTTAACAGAAGACAACATCGAGAAAATCGAGAAGCTCTTTCCAAACTGCTTAACCGAATTACTGGATGACAGTGGCAACCTTAAGAAATCCATTGATTTTGATCTGCTAAGACAGGAGCTGTCCACTCGCATTGTAGAAGGTCCTCAGGAACGATATCGTCTTGACTGGCCAGGTAAGCGTGAGGCTCTCCTGGTAGCAAATGCCCCAATAGCAAAGACTCTCAGGCCATGCCGAGAAGAGAGTGTAGACTTCGATACAACGGAGAATCTTTTCATTGAAGGAGACATATCTTGGCAAAGTAAAGATGATCTACATTGATCCGCCTTACAATACAGGTAAGGATTTTATCTACAAGGACAAGTTCTCCGAGTCAACCGAAGAATATCTGCTTGAATCCGGCCAGAAAGATGAAGAGGGCAATCGTCTTATGGCAAATGCCGATTCGAATGGTCGCTTTCATTCAGACTGGCTGAGCATGATGTACCCAAGGCTTAAGCTGGCAAGGAATCTCCTCAGAGATGATGGAGTGATTTTTATCAGTATTGATGACAATGAAGCTCCTAATTTGCGGAAATTGTGTGATGAGGTGTTTGGTATAGAAAATTTTGTGACAGAATTCATTTGGAAAAGAAGAGCTTCCTCGGCTATGTCAGATAATAATGTTTCAGCTGATCATGAATATGTAGTTGCTTATGAGAAGGGGGTGCATCAAGGTTTCCGAGGCATGGAAAAAGATTTTAAAAACTATAAAAATCCAGATAATGACCCTAGTACTCTGTCAGGTATTAAGTGTCGGTATAATGCGCCGCTATTCTGAGTTCCAGCAAGGCACTGGTTTGTGCGCATAGCACCGCTATGTAATCGAACCAGTAACGCCGCTGGGGCTCTG
>JAGLOJ010000205.1 GCA_023139045.1 Candidatus Sabulitectum sp. | reverse complement strand
CTACTGCACTCTATGTAGTTAGATGTATGTTTGACGGGTACTGCTTTTGTCGGAGGCGTCAATATTTGAAATATTCTCAAACGTTGCTCCTTGTCTTCGAAGAAGCTGCTCTGATTCATCTTCAGTAAGTCTATCCAAAATAATTTTTCTTGAGTTTTCTTGGTGCCTTGAAGCTGGAAGTAGGTTAGGTTCAATAGATTCAAATGACCTTAGTGCTTCAGTGCGGCAAGTTAGAACAAGATGTATGTGCTGGGATAAAGGACTAAGAGCATCAAAATTCTGAAGTTCCCCAAGGAGGTGGTGATAGTCTGGATGCTCATCAATTGCGTCTAAAAATAGTATTAGTTTCCTGTTAGTGCTTCTCAGTAATGTAGAAAGTTCATCAATTCTGCTCGGATCCTTAGTGCCGTAGACGGCGTTTACAACTGCAGTGTTGATATCATCACCGGAGATTATTTTTGCCGGAAGCCATGCTACCGCCTCAAAGCACGACAATCTTAGAGCTGTATACGCAGACCAAGTGGACTTTCCCAGGCCAGCATCACCAGAAACAAGGGTTACACCCGTACACCTGTTTGGGTGGAGCCTATTGAATTGAGCTTCAAGTCTTCTTCTGGGAAGGCGGCTTCCCTCGACTGCTTCTCTAGCTCCCTCTGACAAGTAAACTTTTATGCTGTGATGTAGGCGATAACTTAGTTCCGGAATTATGGAGTGCTTTGTGAGTGCTCTTAGAGGAATATCAAGATACTTCCTCCGAAGATCCTGCCTTTCGTCGTCAAGAATTCGAGCCATTTCCTCTCCCCATATCACCAAAAGTTCCTTCCCATTCATTTTTGCCTTGGTGCGTAGTCTTTTCTCTAATTCCTTAACTTCCGGGCGATTAGTGCAGAGAATGATCTTTTTTACTTCGCTACACCTTTCGACTACATCCTTAATATCATTCTCGAACTTCACCTCTAGCTTCGCATGCCCCGTTGTTGTATACTCAACACCGATGCTGCACTCTAAGGGAGATATTCCTACATAAGAATCTGGAACACCCTTAACAGGTTTCCCTTCAGCGTTGTATCCAAAAGGTTTCAAGGACTGCAAATCAGCGTAAAAATGTCTGAGAACATCATCACCAAGCATATGGAATTTATCTGAAAGAAGCTGCATTTTTTGTAGTGTCGGAGATAGTGCCATACCCATACCTTACATCTTCCCGTTATTTCTTGTTACACATGCTACATTACTGAACATAGTGATCCTGCCACAGTAAAGTGGAGTCATAGTTAAGCAACTTCTCTCTCATTTCTCCACTCCAACTCGTACTGAGCGGGATTTTTTTGATTGTTGTTCGTGGAATGTTTCCTTCGACGATTATAGTATACCTCGATATAGTTAAACAGAGCCTGTTCTGCTTCAATCACATTCTTGAATTTACAGTGATAAATGAGTGCTCTTTACGGCGTGGGAAAAGAACCAGCTACAGCATCCAGCGTCATGATCCTCGGGATCGACAATTATCTTCTAAACACACTATCCCTACAACGAGACTTGTCCCTCTCCGCTTAGCAGTTTGATCT
>JAGLOJ010000204.1 GCA_023139045.1 Candidatus Sabulitectum sp. | reverse complement strand
TGACGACATCGGAATAGGTGCCCTGCTTGGCTTGTACGACTGGAGATTCGAAGCAATGGGTCTTCTCTATCACACCATTCACCTTGAAGAGACATTCGGAGTTGGACCGCATACAATATCATTCCCCAGAATTGAGCCCGCCCAGGGCAGTGAACTGACAGATAATATCCCGTACAAAGTCAGTGATGAAGATTTCTCAAAGCTTGTTGCCATCCTCAGACTTGCCGTACCCTACACGGGCCTTATTCTCACCTGCCGCGAATCGGTTGGGCTCAGAAACGAAGTCATTGCCTTCGGAGTAAGTCAGATTGATGCAGGCTCTGATATCGGTGTAGGCGCCTATGCCACAACAGACCCTGAATCAGCAAAGAAAAGCCAGTTCGTTCTCGCAGACGGCAGAAGTCTGGACCAGGTCATAGGTGAACTTGCCGACGCCGGGTATGTACCAAGCTTCTGCACGGCGTGCTACCGGGCAGGCAGAACCGGTGAGCACTTCATGGAATTCGCCATCCCAGGCTTTGTTAAACGGTACTGCACACCAAACGCAATCCTCACGCTTCTTGAGTTCCTCAATGATTACTCCAGCCCCGATACAAAAACAAAGATACTCAGGCAGATAAAAGCTGAGCTGAAAGCAATGCCTGAAGGTGAAGAAAAAGATTCTCTGCTGAAAAGGATAGATGCAGTAAACAAAGGAGAACGTGATCTGTACTACTGACCAACCACATTTCCAACAGAACTGACAGCAAGAGGTGCTCACTTCCTGAACTTTGACTTCTGTCCGCACCAGACCCCTGCTGGTAATAATGTCCAGATGGTATGACTTTTCATACTGACACTCGAGAGAAATTTCCTAACCCGCAAACCAGAATCAGACCTGATTGCGTTAAGCCGATCCACTCTCTTTTATCCTCTTCTATTCAAATAAATACTCTTCCATCAGAAAACGTCCCACTTTAGTGGATTCCGCTAAACTGCGGTATTCTCGTGGCTTAATGGACATATGTTAATTCCTGACATCAAGTGAA
>JAGLOJ010000203.1 GCA_023139045.1 Candidatus Sabulitectum sp. | reverse complement strand
CCCGTAATATTCCCCATAATAATTCTCCTGTTAAATCACATTAAATTCGTTATGTTTAGATAAATTAGCTTTCGCCGTAATTACCTGTAAATTATCTTGCGTATGCAAGCCGCACACAAGCTTTCCCTGTAGCGGAACGACATGATCTACATGCCATTTCTGAAAATAACCCAGACCAGAAAAACCTCTAGTGGCATTATTCAGCCACGCGGCCTTTTGATAAAAATTCAATATCTCTTTATCGTTAGCCCAAGAAGGTATAGCGTTAAGTTTAGCACACCTATATTTTTGAGATTTGGCAGCGTTTTTATCTGGATTTCTTTTTCTCCACGACTCTATTCTTTCTCTGCATGCCTCTGGGTTCTTGGCTCGATATTCCCTAGACCATTTCCTATATTTTTCTGGGGCTGCGGCTTGGTATTTTCTATACGCCTTAGCTTGGTATGCTTTGCCTTTATCGGTTTTATACCATGCCAATTTTAATTCTTTGTTTCTTTCTATGTTGTTTTCACGCCATAACTTGCTTGTAGCATTGCTTTTTTCTTTTGTTTTAGCGTAATACGCTTTAGCATCTTTTTTCTCTTGGGCTATAACATGATAGCGACTTCTATATTCTTTCCTAAAAGCAGTCTGGCACGACTTACATCTACCACGAAACGTAGCATCATTAAAACAGTTATGTTCTATACATACTTTCACTTGCTAGAATCAGCCTCTTTCTTTGGTTTGGTTTTAGACGGCTCAAGCGTCCATCCCTTTTCTAACATTTCATCGACTTTTGCCGGGATAACTTTAATCTCCCCGCCTTTTAAATACATTTTAATCATCTCTATCGCCTCGCAGTGAATGAGTAATAAACAATCTCAATCGGCATTTGATACCAGCCATCCTCATTATTTCTTGCCGCTTTCTGGCTAACCGTCTTAACCTCAACAGTTACGCTATTATATGTCATTTGTGTGTCAACTTTAAACCTATCAGCAATTAAATCAGCCATAGCCTGAATTTCTGC
>JAGLOJ010000202.1 GCA_023139045.1 Candidatus Sabulitectum sp. | reverse complement strand
CAGATGGCAGCTACGCTCAGTACTTGAGAAAGCTGCAGAGGGTTGATCTGCTGATTCTTGATGACTTTGGGCTGGTACAGCTTACCCCTCAGAATGCCAATGATCTTTATGAAATAATTCTTGACCGTTATGAGAGAAAATCCGTTGTCATAACAAGCAATAGATCGCTTAGAGAATGGGATGAGGTATTCGGAAACCAGTTGATGGCCTCGGCTGCTCTGGACCGGCTAACTCATCATTCTCACTGCATTGAGATACCGAAGAGTGCAGAGAGTATCAGACAACTGGAAAGAAAAGGTAATATCTCCCTCAATGAAGAAAGTGAGGGCAAATAGTTTTAGGATGTTGCAGTCATCTACCTGTACAACAGGTAGATGGCTGCTACCTACTGAATTGAGTTTAAACTCTCAGTTTGTTGAAGACCAGACACCTCAAATGAAAAAGGGAATATGAAAGGAAAGAGAGAGAAACAAGTGTCAGCCACGGGAAACTCTGGATATTTTGAAATCGTTGATCTTTCAATCTCACTGTAAGAAAGAAGAAAAGCGTAGCAGAAACAACTTGCTGAAAAGAGGAAAAAAATGATTGAAAACAGAAAATCAGAGGTGTAAGAAATCACTGCTCAGTGGTACCCCCTCCCCAGCCAGGGGTGGTACACCCCCCCCCATAGCCATTGACAATCCCTCTGCATCTTCTCAATTGCCAGGGCAATAATTCCCTTTGCAACGAGCGTCTTACCCAGGCCAACCTCATCTGCAATCAGAAACTTCATAGCGGGATCAGCATCTTCATACATCCGCCTGTACACATACTCAACAGTACGCCTCTGGAAAGGCTTAAGGGATGCAAGTACAGCAGCTGAATCTTTCATCACAAATTCCCCTATTCCAGCAAAGAACGGAAGCAAAAAATCCTTTAAGCAATATTCTAATCACGCCACTAATGTTGACATTCAGTATATAGACCGTTTTTTTAACATTAGCTTATCTACCATGTGACGAGGGAATAACGAGGCCGTTTCTCTCAGAGAGGCGGCTTCAGCCATTTATTGACCAGTACTCCTTAAATCCTCTTGATTAACCGGAATTTCATCAGTTCAACAACAACAACTGAACATGAGATTGAATCTTGCTTGGAACCGTAGTAAATGTTGGACCATACTGATTTGCCCCAGTCATAAATATATAATCTCCAGGAAATCTTGCTAGCGTGAGTTTACTACAAAAC
>JAGLOJ010000201.1 GCA_023139045.1 Candidatus Sabulitectum sp. | reverse complement strand
GGTTTAAAGTAAACTCACGCTAGGTACTCCAGCACAATATCCGTACGATATTCTTCTGTTTAGACGCAATGTCAACACGAAAGGTTTACCTGTATATTCGACTGGCGTGGGTAATACAGTCTTGCCTGGGTTGCCTGGTTTTCTGGAAACAATTCCCCAGACGGAGGTAGCGGATGAAGTACCAATCTTTTATGAAAGCAGTTGAAGCAGAACTGACTGCAAAGTCAAATGGAGAACTGAAAGAACTGTTTCATAAAATCGCTTCAAAAACAGAACCGGAAATGAGGAAACAATTTCTTGAGAACCTTCATTCAAACGAGAGCATTGCCGACAGCTTTGATAAAACTCTTGCTGCATTTGAAGACTTGAAAAACAGAATTGAAAATGGAGATTTTGCAGAGGGATGGGGCTGGGATCCGGATTACTGCGAAGAACGGGAATGGGGTGATGAATCTTGGGCTGAAGAGATTGATGATTTCTTTTCCGAGGCATATTACTATTTTTCTGAAGCTGCGTACAAAGAAGCCAAAACTCTTTATGAAAAACTATTCGATATTCTCAATTCAGGGCTTGATAATAGCACCCTACCGGGACCTCCTGATGCTCTTTCGCTCTTAAATACTGATCTGGATAAGTCTGAATTCACACTGAACCGTATTAAGTACCTCTTATCCGATGGTTCTTCACGGCCTGATCTCATGTATCAGACAGCTATTGAAAACACCCGTTTATGGAGCTGCAAAGAAGGCTTTCTGGCTGGTATTCTCGCCGTAGACCAATCCCCCCTGCCCGGGTTTTACGGTTTTCTCGCAAAATGGGTGGAATTGAACAAATCTGTATACTCAGCAACCTCTGATATGCTCCTGCGAGAAGCTGTAATGCTTCTTGACGGTTCTGAAGGTATTGAAGAATACGCCGGGAATATGGGGGAAGCTCGCCCCTTCTTCTGGGTAGATGCTCTGAAGATATTTGCGCAAAAGAATGACTTCAACAAGGTTAAAGAATTATCTCTGAAGTCCCTGGAAATCGTAAATCCAAATTACACTGTTTGTTCGGAGATATGTGATTATCTGGCTGAAGCAGCAACAAAGCTTAAAGATGATGGCCTTCTTCTGTTTGCCGCCAGAAATGCGTTCTACTCTGATCCCTCCCTGAAAAGACTTCTTTCACTCGCCTCATTGGCAACAGACAACTTTGATCCAATCATGCAGGAAGCCAGTGAAAGGGCTGAAATTCTCTTTGAAGAGAATGTAAAGCGGGACAGGCAGATCCATACTCCTCTGGGCACAAACACGGGAATTGGCGATCTTGAATTAGCCTGGTCTCTGGTGTTTTCATCTCAGTTTGACAAATTGATCTCTGTTTGTGCCGAAGATAAATCGTTCAGTTGGGCAAACAGCAAGCCCGGTATCGCTGTTCCTGTTCTACTGCTCATGCTCGCAAAAGAAAGCCATAGCAGTTCCATTGCCCTGATGAAGGAAGCTCTGCCTGTTTATTATTCCAAATCCGACTTGAAATTTCTTTTATCCTCTCTTGAGCCTGTTCTGAATCAGAAGTTCACAGCCACAAAACAACAGAAGTATTTAAACTGGTGCACCAGCATTGTCGAAGAAAAAGTTCAGGATATTGTAAGCAACCAGAATCGAAGAAGCTACAGTCTGGCTGCACTGCTCGCCGGCTCTATTTCAGAAACAATTTCTGAAATCGAAACAGATTCTGCTGCACAGAATTACCTGCTGGAATGGAAGAACAGATTCATTCGACACACAGCCTTTAGACGAGAGCTTAAACAGTTCGCTTCCAGATCAAACATTCCTGCAATCCGGAGTTCTGCCGAAAAACTGTAAATTCAGATACCGTTGATCAGTTGTGGTAACTGAATTCCAACACCATTTGTGAAAGCCGGGAGATTTCACTATGTAAGCAACATTCACGGTTTTCACTTATTTTGTATTGGGGTTTAGTTTGTCATTCTTATCAATTCTAGACATAGTATCAAAGCTTGATGCTGAAAAAATAAAGAAGATAGCCCGAAAACTTCAAGTTGGATGAAGTTTTACCCGAAAAGCAGATATTGCCGGGGCAATTACACATCTGATAAAAACTGATATTCAGGCCGTCCTGAAACACTGTTCAACTGAAGAAAAACAGGTGCTTGCCCAGGCGGCACACAAAAAGGGTTGCGTGAATGCTGATGTGTTCTTCGGGCGATATGGATACGGTTTCCCAGAATGTAAAAGAGCAGGTAAAGAACTGGGCTTCACAGTGCAGAAAAGTCTCAATCTCAACAAGAATACTGTTCACCTGCCCGGACAAAGAGACAACACTGCAGGTCAAATCCTCCGGTGGTAACAAGGTCGAGCAAATCTCCGACACCGTAATTGCTGTATCAGACAGAAAGTTTGTTAAGGTTCTTGAGAAGAAGCTGGAAAAGAAGGGGATCTTCAGGGAACGAAATTAAGGCTGCACACCACCCCTGCTTAAAATTTGTCTCTGTCAGTCAAATCCTGCTGATTGCGTAGAGAATAAACTGAATTGCCTGTTGCTCAGTACAAAGGTCAAGCACATTACACTATCACTTCATAAACCCTATTTCTCCAGAAAAGCATATCCGTATTTCAGCCATTGAGAATGTTGATTACTGACATGAGTACATTCTGAAAAGAAACTTGCTTAAGATTACCGACTTCCGTCCTGATCAGAGTTGTGTTTGCGGTAAACAATTTCCCTGGGCGGGCAAAACTAACACGTTGCAAAGAACCGGAATGAAAATCAGTCTCACTTAATTGAACTGCGTGAGAATCAGCATATGGATTGCTTGTAATCTGGCACAATATCCAATCTCCACGGTCGGCCGATGCTAAAACAACCGCTGGTCGTAACTTGCTACTGGATAAATCAGAAAAAGGGAAAGTAACAAGAACTATTGAGCCTGCTGTAAGTGCGACCATGCCTCTTCCTCCTCCGGTCGGTTCCAGTCTTCTCCGAGTGCCGCTTCGCTGAGAATAGCAGTTTCAGAAATTTCAGGCTCATCAATAATCGTCACTATTGCCCTACAAGCATGTAGCAGGTGAATGTTTTCCCTGATGTGTACTTTTCCATCAACTCCGATAGTGGCTTCGACAGACCTTAGCATTTTTTCACCTCCATTACTCGTATACTACGAAACTGAACGATACTCTGCAAACTACCTCCGCATACTTTAGCAAGAATCCCCATGGGTCTTTCAGTTACTTCAGAAGAAGAGTGTATCGTGAACTGATTCATTTATATGGCCCGTATCAATGCTGTTATTCAATGTGAAATTTGTAGGCAATGCCCCATAAACTTTGTCTGTGTTTATCTTCAACGGAAGTTCCCTTGAATTATTGA
>JAGLOJ010000200.1 GCA_023139045.1 Candidatus Sabulitectum sp. | reverse complement strand
TGCTCTGTAGAAAACCTCCGATGTTAGGCGCATGTTAGCTTGCGCGATCGGCCTTTTCATCGTACACCTTGTGCATGAGCACCACCAGCAAGTCACCACGGAAGGTGGCGTTGACCGCGTTGGCGATCGGGCAACGGACACTGCCCACCTACGCCCACCGCTTCGCGCCCAAAACATTCACACAGCCGCAACTGCTCGCCTGCCTCGTGCTGATGCGTTTCCACAAGGCCGACTTCCGCGGCATCGTCGCCATCCTTCAAGACAACCCGTCGTTGTGCGACGCGCTTCAACTCAAACGCGTCCCGCACTTCACCACGCTGCACAAAGCGTATCGCCGACTCATCCGCATGCCCGTGGTGCGCCAACTGTTTTCGGCATCCGCAAAACTCCTGCTCGGTCGTAAGCGCACGATCCCACAGGCCGCTGCCGATTCGTCCGGCTTCGAGTCCTCACGCATCAGCCCGTACTTTGTCCGGCGGCGTCAACGCGGGCAAAAAGACGCGGAAAACCCGTTGTATACAACCACCACCTATTCCCACTTCCCCAAGGGCCACATCATCGCCGACTGCGACACACACTTGGTGCTGGCCTGCTATCCCAAGCGTGGTCCGACGCCCGACATCGCTGAACTTGACATCCTGCAAACCCAGCTTGCGCCCGGCTTCCGCTTGCTAACACTCTTCGCCGACGCCGGCTACGATTCGGAATCGAACCACGTCATGCTGCGTGACTACCTCGGCATCCGCAGCGTCATCCCGCCGAAGCACGGCAGGCCGTCGACCAAACCCGCGAAGGGCAAGTACCGCCGACTCATGCAACGCCAATTTAAGAACGTTAAACGCACCGGCTACGGCCAACGCTGGCAGGCCGAAACCGTCTTCAGCATGATGAAACGCAACCTCGGCCACGCCGTGCACGGCCGAAGCTACCACGCCCACAACCGCGACATCCTCCTGCACTGCATCACACACAACGCCATGATCCTCAGGCGTCAATCCAGAGGTTTTCTACAGAGCA
>JAGLOJ010000020.1 GCA_023139045.1 Candidatus Sabulitectum sp. | reverse complement strand
GCTATTGCTTGACAGAGTACTAGAGGATCCTGGGTATTGGGAGACTTAACTGTTGGAATGACTGCATCAATGAGACCCAATCAAGCTTATGAACTCACTGATCCTAAAACTGGAATCACCTTTCCATTCAACCCTAATCGTGTCTGGGCTTTCATACCTACATCAATGGACACAATGATAAGTGAAGGCAGAGTAGTTTTTCCGGATAATCCTACAAAACGACCTATGCAAAAGCGTTTCAAAAATGAGCTGAAAAGCAAATTCAATCCGATATCATCCATATTGATCGAAAAAGTAGGGCTCAATACCGAGGCCACAAGACAAATTCAGCAGGTAATGGGAGGCAATGTATTTGATTGCTCAAAGCCCCTTTCACTACTTTCTACTCTGATTTTTCAGGTAAGTGATGAAGACGATGTTATTGTCGATTTTTTTGCAGGTTCAAGTGTGACAGCCCACGCAGTAATGCATCTTAATGCCGAAGATGGCGGCAACCGCAAATTTATCATGGTTCAGCTTCCAGAAGAATGTAGTGAGAAATCAGAAGCATTCAAAGCAGGCTACAAAACAATCGCCGAAATAAGCAAAGAGCGCATTCGCCGCGCCGGTAAGAAAATCAAGGAAGATCTAACGACAAAACTCGACCAAAAGAAGCAGAGCGGCGAAGAAGATTTATTCAATGCTGCTACTGAGACTTCAGAGCCTTCCGCTGATAAACTGGACATTGGCTTCCGTGTTCTCAAAATAGATTCAAGCAATATGATGGGCGTTTACTACTCTCCTGACAAGGTAGAACGGGAAAAACTTGCACTGTTCACTGATAACACCAAACCTGACCGAAGTTCAGAAGATCTGCTTTTCCAGGTGCTGCTGGACTGGGGTGTTGATCTGACTCTTCCCATTACCAGAGATGTTATTTCCTGTCGTGAAGTGTTCTTTGTGGATGGAAACGCACTTGCAGCATGTTTTGAGAAAGCCGGTGAGATAACAGAAGAGTTCTGCAAAGAACTTGCCAGGCGTGAGCCACTTCGAGTTGTGTTCCGGGATTCCGGCTTCAAGGATGACAGTGCAAAGATAAATGTGGAGCAAGTTTTTAAGCTTATGTCGCCTCATACTGAGGTGAAGAGCATATGAGCAACCGTTCGTTGGAAGAAGCCAGAGGTCAGTTCCTTCTTTATCAGGCCGAAGATGGAACACTTCGGCTTGAAGTACGTTTGGAAGATGAAACTGTATGGCTCTCTCAGAAGCTAATGGCGGATTTGTTTCAGAAAGATGTGCGTACCATAAATCACCACATTCAAAATATTTACAAAGAAGGCGAACTAGCCCCCGACCCAACTATCCGAAAATATGGGATAGTTCAGATGGAGGGAACACGGGAAGTAACCCGAACGGTTGATTTCTATAATCTGGATATGATCATTTCAGTAGGATACAGGGTAAAGAGCCATGTGGCAACACGCTTCCGAATATGGGCAACTAAGCGGCTGAATGAATACATCGTTAAAGGCTTTACCATGGACGATGAGCGGCTGAAGAATCCCGACCAGCCTTTTGATTACTTTGAAGAACTTACCCGGCGTATTCAAGATATTCGAACCTCTGAACGCCGCTTCTATCAAAAGATTGCAGATATCTACGCAACCAGTATAGACTACGATCCAACAGTGGACATGAGCATTGAGTTCTTCAAAACAGTACAGAACAAGATGCACTGGGCAATTACCGATCAGACAGCAGCGGAGATTATTCGCTCAAGAGCCGATGCGAGCAGACCCAATATGGGAGTTACCAGTTTTAGAGGGGTAAAAGTTCGAAAGCGGGATGTGACAATAGCCAAAAACTATCTGAATGAAGATGAACCGGCTTCCCTTGACAACCTTGTTGAACAGTATCTGATTTTTGCACAGGGGCAGGCAATGCGTCGCATTCCCATGTACATGAATGACTGGTTAAAGAAATTGGATGGTTTTCTTATCATAAACGACAGGGATATTTTAAATCATGCGGGAAAGATTTCTCACAAGGTGGCAAAAGATATTGCAGAAAAAGAATATGATAAATTTCACACAAAACGCATTGAAAACAGTAAAGATCTACCTAGTGATTTTGATAAGGCTTTAAGAATGCTTGAAGCGACACCTGGAAGAGCAAAGAAAAAGAAAGTGTTGCCCGCCGATAAAGATGGTGGTGACAAATGAAGCTGAAATTCAAGATTCAGGAGTATCAAACAAGAGCTGTAGAAGCTGTTGTTGATTGAGTTTGGATCGAATCTTGGTTTACCACATACGAAGAAAATTGAAAAAGAGCTTTTTGAATTGCTGGTGAAGGGAAAAGAAGGGATTGCAAGAGTTTTCTTCTGTATGAAAATTGGTAGGAAAATTATCATGCTCCATTCATTTATCAAGAAATCCCAGAAGACACCCAAGAAGGAAATTGAAATTGCACGGGGGAGAAAGAAGGAGGTACTCGAAAATGAATCATTCTGAGCTTAAAGAAAGAGCACTGGAAAAGAAAAAGGTGAAGGATGCCTACGATGCCCTTGAGCCTGAATTCTCCTTGCTTCATGAAATTTTGAGAGCTCGCCAGAATGCTGGTCTTAGCCAGGCTGAGATAGCGGAGCGGATGGGAACTAAAGCTCCAGCAGTGACAAGACTGGAATCTTCATTGAGCAGCGGCAGGCATTCACCATCGCTTTCTACACTTAAGAAATATGCTAATGCCTTAAACTGTCACTTGGAAATCAAGCTTGTAGCAAACAGTTAAGCAATTGTCGCTCACTATTCTTTTGCTTGGATCGGAGAACAATCTGAGCCTCGCGTTAGTAATTACCAGAGCATTTGTCCGGATTATTAAGAGGATTATCAGAGCGCACAAGTCTCGGGAACGCTCAAAATCAGCAGGCTGCAATAACTTGAGTGCTGGTACAGAAGCCGCAGTTCTGTTGAATTTAGTTTACATGAGAATGATAATTGAATACCCAATTTTATCAATCACAAGGGCTTGCTATGAGATCATTCGGGATTTACCTTGATATATATGAATCAGCGGGGACTCCAGATTCATTCTTTATGGCGAGGGTGGGGGTACCAGTGAACAGTTCATGCCTTCAATCACCGCATAATTGGATCAGTCTGGGAATCAACCGAGTTTCTGCGGTAGCATAATCTGAGCATTTGCCCGGAAATATTTGTTAAGTCAGCCAAGGGTTATTGATGAACTGAACGTGTGCATAACCAGCACTGGTGTAACTTGGGCCAGCCCCACAACACCGGTGTCTGGTCAATGCGATGGATAGACGCTTAATCATCCAATAAAATATCAAGCATCCTATCATGATTAGTCATAAAACTCTTTGCTACAGCATAGTTCTCTGTTTCTGTATACTCCACAACTTCCATTCCCGCGCCGGATAGTTGATAAATTGTTGAGTTCGGATAGGCCATTATGATTGGGGAATGAGTAGCAATGATAAACTGCGACTCTTTCTTTACAAGATCATGAATTCGCGATAATACAGCCATCTGCCTGCCGGGAGATAAGGCAGCCTCTGGTTCATCCATAATGTATAGACCATTCCCGCTTAAGCGCTCAGTGAACAGAGATAGGAAAGATTCGCCGTGAGACTGTTCGTGTAGAGAGCGGTTACCGTATGAATCAGCAATGGGCTTGCCAAGACCACCGGACTCTTCGTCCATCTTTTCAATATTTGTGGCAACGTTGAAAAAGCTTTCTGCGCGAAGGAAGTAACCGTCTTTGGGCTGTTTAACTCCTTTGATAAGACGGATATACTCGTGGAGTATGGAATGTGATGAACGTGTGCCAAAATGGAAGTTCTTTGATCCACCTTCAGGATTAAATCCCCATGCAACAGCAATAGCCTCTAGCAGAGTAGATTTTCCGGTGCCGTTTTCTCCAACAATGAAAGTAACTGCTGGATGCAATTCAAGCTTGCAGAGATGTTTTACAGCATTAAGACAGAAGGGATACTCGTCTAAGGAGGGGACCTTTTCTCTTCTGAGTTCAATGTGGGAAATATACTGGTTCGATATCATTCATTCCCGTCTAACGCTCTGAATAACCTGCACAAGTGTCAGCGAAGCCCATACTCAAGCTTCTGTGGCAGGTTCATTCGTTGTAGATTGGTTGTTTTTATCATTTACTCAGTTACACTGCTCATCTATTTCATATACAAAAACTCTTGAGAAATCTACCGGATTATTATCAAATGCGAGGATTCTATCATTACCAAAAACCAGTTTCCAATATCCCCATCTCATCTCAGCAGGCAGGTTTGTAGAATAGGAGTAGATGTGATTCCCGGAACTGTCATAGATCTCAAACTGAGGTGATGGAGACTCACCCCTACCTGTGGCTACCCAAAGTCTTTCATCTCCGTCGATATGAATTGATCTTATTGCATTTCGAATGGGGTTTATCTCCCAACCGGCACGAATAGCCCTTCTATCATCACTGTCAAACCCCGGAGTATCCAAAATGTAGCCGAAATGGGCACATGCTATTTCCTCTTCAGTCCTGTACATTGGAGTATAGGATTCCTGGATAGTGAACAGAGAATCACCTTCAGCATTGAATTTCATGATAGTGTATTGATCTTCAGATGATTCGGCACAATAAACACTACCATGGGACCCTGTTGCACAAAAAAAGTATGGAATGGTCACAGGCCCTCGTCCGTTGTGCGGATTGTAACGAGAGGCATATTCCAGTTCTGGAGTGCTTGAGTCGGTCCACTTTGCCAATCTACTGCCAATCATGAAATTATCATCTTCTGTAAAATAATGCGTCTGGAATCCAACGACAGAACCATCGCTGCCACTTTCGATGGAACTTGGAGACTGTATCAGGAATCCTGAGATTTCCCTCTCGTAGCAAAAATCCGCATCAAAATAAATCAATTTTTGCCTCATGAAATCAGCAACACAGATTCCTCCATCAGACAAGACCGTTATTGATGCAGGCTCCATGAATTCACCTGGTCCGGAACCCTCTCTACCAAAACTGGTTAAAAAATCTCCATTGGGACTAAAAATTGAAACTTTATCTTTCAAAACATCAAGCAGTACAATCCTACCATCAGGCAGGAAGTCAGCATCCAGGATGCTTCCAAAAACATAGTTTGAATCTCCAAGTTCAATTCCGATTGAGTCCACCCTTGTAAGTGTTAACCCCGCAATAATACTTTCTGGGCCTTCGTTTGTTCTTATTGACTCTGATTCACTCCCCTGACACCCACTGATTAAAATAATTAGGGTTATAAACAGCAGAAACAGGATACTCGGTGATTTCATTTTTTTTGTTTCTCCGATCTCTACAACGCTCTGAATAACCAGAACAGTATTTACAAGCCAAGAACATCACCGCTGTTTCTGGTTGATTCAGTTGTGTACGCCCGTCATGGGCATGAACTCATGGGGTTAAAGTTCCCTACAGGTAATCCAGTGTTAAGTGAGAACTTAACATGAACTGTTAGCCGAAAGCAAGGGCGTCACCGTGAGGTG
>JAGLOJ010000002.1 GCA_023139045.1 Candidatus Sabulitectum sp. | reverse complement strand
TAATCTGACGGGAATTTAGGATACAAGCTTTGTTAAAGCGACTGAATGGTTCCTGCTTGATTGTTTACGGAAAGCTGATCGTTGTCATTACATTGAAGAATCATGCAAAATTGTACAGAGCAGTATTGTTCAGGGCATTAATAAGATATTCTGCTCTCTTCAACGCTTGAATCAGTGTGATCTTTCCAATGTTTTTGGAGTATAGAATTATGAGGAAAATGATCTGTAAATCGGGAAAACAGAGCTTGCTTCATCACAGGAAAAGGTTAATAATTCAGGGACAATATAAATAGCCTTATAAACCGTTTGATCAGATTTCGGGATCAATGCCTTGCAGGGGGATGTATGGATGCATTCGCATTGCGAAAAGAGATAATAGATCAGTACAAATCTTATGTACAAAGTTTTATCAATATTCAAGACAAGAGAATAGAGCACGAAGTTGATATGACTGTTGAGCGCGGCTTGCTCTGGCCCGACCCCCTTATACAGATCAATCCCAAGTTCCAGACAGGTGAATCAATCACAGACTTCATAGATCAGGGTATTCTTGATCCCGAATGCAGGAAAATCTTTGCCATAAAGAAAAAGAACCACCTTCCCAGGCCACTGACTCTTTACAGGCATCAGTCGGAAGCAATAAAAATTGCACACAGGGGTGAGAACTACATACTTACAACCGGAACCGGTTCAGGAAAAAGCCTTTCATACATCATACCAATTGTTAACCATTCTCTGAAAAACAAGTTCAGTAAGGGTATAAAGGCAATCATTGTTTATCCCTTGAACGCACTGGCCAACAGTCAGATTGAAGAGCTGAGAAGGTTTGTAGACAGAGGTTACCCCAATGAAAAGGGACCTGTAACCTTTGCCCTGTATACCGGACAGGAAACAGAAGAAGAAAAAGCAGAAGTAAGGGCAAACCCTCCTGACATTCTTCTAACAAACTATGTGATGCTGGAACTGATTCTTACCAGACCAGAGGAAAAAAGCATTATCAGGAATGCCCAGTGTTTGAAGTTTCTTGTTCTGGATGAGCTCCACACATACAGGGGCAGGCAGGGTGCTGATGTTGCAATGCTTGTTAGAAGAGCAAAGAGTTACTTCAATGCAAAGGACATGATTGCTATTGGTACCTCGGCAACAATGGCTGGAGAGGGAACCCCGGAGGAAAGCAACGCTCAGGTTGCTTCAGTAGCTGCCAAACTGTTCGGTGCTGAAGTCAAACCGGAAAATGTAATAGGAGAAACTCTAACAAGAGTAACAGATCATAGTGATATCAACTCCCCAAGTTCTATTGAAGCCCTGGGTAAGAGGCTCAGAATAAATGAATTCCCGCAATCGCTTCCCGAATTCAAAAAAGATCTCCTGGCTCAATGGGTGGAAACCACATTCGGCGTTGAGCAAACAAATGATGGAAGTCTGAAAAGAGCAGTACCAAAACCCATTAGAGGTAGAAAAGGTGTTGCAGGTTCGCTGGCCCAAATGCTTTCCATGAAAAAGGCTGAAACGGAATATTTCATTCGGAAGATGCTTGATGTGGGCAACACAATCAAATCTGAAGATTCTGAAGACAAACCGTGTTTTGCCTATAGATTGCATCAGTTCATCAGCCCCAGTGAAACAGTATTTACTACCTTGGAGTCACCGGAAACGAGAAAAGTTACTCTCAGCGGCCAGTATTACTCTCCCTCAGACCCGGACAAGATTCTCTACCCTATGGTATTCTGTCGTGAGTGTGGTCAGGAATTCTACAGTGTCAGGTACAACAAGGAATACGGCAGAGTCGAACCCCGGGAATTTCATGACAGACAGAAGGAAGATGATGAGGGAACCGCAGGCTATCTCTTCTTGAACACAGAAAAACCATGGCCTGAAGACAAAGAAGAAGCACTTAAAAAGCTTCCTGAAGACTGGCTCGATGAAAAAGGCGGCAAACTCTACCTGCCAAAGAACAGAAGAACCTGGGCACCTGAGGTATTTCACTTCAATGAAACAGGTGATGAAAGCGAAAAGGGATTAACATTTGCATTCATCCGGTCCCCATTCAGATTCTGCCCTCATTGCGGAGTAGTATATGCGGCTCAGCAGAGGTCTGACTTCAGCAAACTGGCGTCACTGGGTACTGAAGGCAGAAGCACAGCTACCACAATTCTTGCGTTGGGTGCAATTGCGGAACTGCTGAAAGACAGAGAGCTTGAACCTGAGGCTAAAAAACTCTTAAGCTTTACAGACAACAGACAGGACGCTTCACTCCAGGCGGGTCATTTCAACGACTTCATTCACATGGGAATTCTCAGAGCAGGTATCTACAAAGCTGTGAAAAATGCCGGAGACCAGGGAATAGATCACGAGATTCTTGTAGACAGGGTATATGACGCAATGAACATTCCCTTCCCGGAGTACTCGCAGGACCCGGATCTGATTCCCATTGCAAGAACCGATGTGAACAAAGCCTTCAAAGGAGTACTTGGTTATAGAATCTACAATGACCTGAGAAGGGGCTGGAGGGTTAATGTACCTAACCTTGAACAGGTGGGACTACTGAAAATAGATTACAAACACCTGAAGCCGATTGCCGAAGGAAATGAATTCTGGGCTGCTTCCCATGAAGCCCTGGCATTTGCCGCCCCTGGCGTAAGAGAGCAGATTCTTATAACCCTTCTTGATTACATGCGAAGAGAGCTTGTTCTCAAAGTCGACTTCCTTGAACCGGATTATCAGGAGCGACTTCTCAGGCTAAGCAATCAGCACCTGCGGGATCCCTGGGCAATGGATGAGGATGATAAGCCAACCTACTCAAGTATTCTCTTCCCAACCTCCAGACCGAAGGATGACAGCTACCTGGGAAATACCAGGAAATACCGGTATGTGTCTTCCAGAGGTGGAATGGGCAGATATCTGAGACGAGCCTCAACTCTTCCCGGTTACTCTGACAACCTCAGTCTCGATGACACCGATACAATTATCAGGAACCTGCTTGAAGTTCTCAGAAGAGGGGGAATTGTTGAGCAGCTTCCAGCCAGCAGAAGCGGGCTTACCGGTTACCGGCTCAATGCATCAAGTCTTGTGTGGAAATCAGGGGACGGTACAGCACCGGCACCTGATCAGATCAGGGTTGTACAGGAGTCTGAAAGCCAGGCAAAAACAAATGAATACTTCAAACGCTTCTACATTGAAGTAGGCAACAGAATTCCAGACATAAAAGCAGCAGAGCATACTGCACAGGTGAAGAGTGAAGTAAGGAAGGACAGGGAAAGAGAATTCAGGAAAGCAAAACTCCCGGTTCTCTTCTGCTCACCAACCATGGAGCTTGGTGTAGACATTGCCCAGCTCAATGTGGTGAACATGCGCAATGTTCCACCCAACCCTGCCAATTATGCCCAGAGAAGTGGACGGGCAGGCAGAAGCGGACAGCCTGCTCTTGTGTTTACCTACTGCGGAAAAAGCCGACCGCATGATCAGTACTTCTTCAGAAAACCGGAAAAGATGGTGGCAGGCGCTGTAATCCCACCAAGAATAGACATGGTGAATGAAGAACTCATTCTATCACACCTCCATGCAATCTGGCTTGCTGAAACCGGCGTAAAACTCGGTAAATCTCTCAAAGACATCCTGAGCCTGCCTGAAGGTGGTGAAGCTCCGGATCTATACCCTCACATCAGGGAGGAATTTGAAGATCAGCATGCAAGAGCAAGAACTCTCAAAAGAGCAGAAGGTATCTATGCGGACCTGCTTCCTGATCTTGAAAACGCTTTCTGGTACAAAGAGGGCTGGTTTGAAGATCAGCTCTCCAGAGTGATGGACAGGTTTGATCAGGCAACCGAGCGCTGGAAGTACCTCTATTTATCTGCAGTCAGCCAGATGAAACAGCAGCACAGAATAAACCTCGATGCATCAAGAGATAAGAAGCAGAGAGACAGATCACAAACGCTTTACCGCGAGGCAAAACGCCAGCGAGACCTTCTTCTTAATGAGAACTTCGACCTGGGCAGTGACTTCTACAGTTATCGCTATTTTGCCAGTGAGGGTTTCCTGCCCGGATACAACTTTCCGAGGCTGCCATTGAATGCCTACATTCCCGGCAGAAGAAGAAGTGAAGGAGAGTACCTTTCAAGAAGCAGATTCCTTGCTATAAGCGAGTTCGGTCCCAGATCTTTGATTTACCATGAAGGTGCCAAGTATGAGATAGACAGAGTAATTTTCCAGGTCGACGGTACCGAGATAATTACCGGTGAAGTAAAAATCTGCAAGGAGTGTGGATACCTCCATGAGATAAAAGACCCGCCCGGCCCAGATCTCTGCGAGAACTGCAAGACTGAGCTACCCATACCAATGAGCAACATGTTCCGGCTAAGGAATGTTTCAACCAGAAGACGGGAACGAATAAGCGCCGATGAGGAAGAGCGTGTGCGTTACGGATTCGAGCTGAAGACAGCTGTAAGGTTCGCAAAGACCGCACAGGGCAACTACATTAAAATCAGCACCGTGGAAGACACAAACAATAACACACTCCTTAACCTGAAGTACGGCCCCTCCGCGACTATCTGGAGAATCAATCTGGGCTGGAAGCGCAGAAAAGATGTGCATAGATACGGATTCGTTCTCGACATAGAAAAAGGCAGATGGGAAAAGCAGGACAAGGAAGCAAACACAGACGACCCGGCAGCAGCCCTTACCAGAAGAGTCATCCCCTATGTTGAAGACACCAAGAACTGCCTGATAATAGAACCCGAAGAAACTCTACCAAGAGAAGAATTCTTCTCGTTCATGGCGGCACTGAAAAATGCAATTCAGGTTGTATTCAGAATTGAAGACCGGGAGCTTGCCGCTGAAGCAATGCCTGACAAAGCCAACCCCACAAGCATTCTCCTTTACGAATCATCTGAAGGCGGAGCAGGAGTTCTAGAAAGAATCCTCAATGAGAAAAACTCAATAAAGAGAATCGCAGAAGAAGCCCTCAGCATCTGCCACTTCAACAAAATAACAGGAGAGAATACAGCAACCGAGGAAGAATGCAGCAAAGCCTGTTACAGCTGCCTCATGAGCTATTACAACCAGTCAGAGCACAAACTCCTCGACAGAAACAAGATAAAAGATCTTCTTATGAACCTGAAACAAAGCAACCACAAAGTCTCACCAACAGACAGAACCAGAGAAGACCACCTGAACAGACTAAAAGCCCTCTGCGATTCAAGCCTGGAAATAGAATGGCTTGACTTCCTTGAAGAGCACAACTTCAACCTTCCCGACAGAGCCCAGGTTCTTATTAAAGAAGCCAATACAAGGTTAGACTTCTTCTATGAGAAAGACTACCTGGCAGTATTCATCGACGGCCCGATTCATGATGAAGAGAAGATAAAAAGGGATGATGAAGAGAAGAGGGAGAAGCTGGAGGAGATGGGGTATCATCCTGTCCGTTTCAGGTTTGATGAAAAGAGGAACTGGCCGGATCTGTGCGGGAAGTTGACGGGCATTCTAGGAAATTTGGAGGACAATTCCAGATGACCGGAATGAAAGTTTTCATCAGCAGCGTACAAAGCGAATTTGAGGAAGAGAGAATAGCTCTGAGAGATTTTATTCAGGGCAATGCTCTTTTAAGCAGATTTTTCACAGTATTCATCTTCGAGGATACTCCTGCTGAAGACCGGAAGCCTGACTCAGTTTTTCTTGAAGAGGTTTCCGATTGTGATATTTATCTAGGTTTATTCGGTGCAATGTATGGCAGAAAAAAACATGATGGGTTCTCTGCAACTCACATTGAACTGAATGAAGCAACCAGGCTTGGGAAGACAAGGTTGATTTTTAGAAAGAATGTACCCGAGACGGATTGTGAACCAGAGATCAACAAACTCATGGCTGATATTGGTTCCGAACTGGTGTACTATCCGTTCCAGGATAAATCGGAGCTGATAGAGGTTGTCTATAACGCATTGGTCACCTTTCTTGAGTCAAAGAGACTGATAATCACAGGTCCCTTTGACGAGTCGATTACTGAGAATGCAACTCTTGAAGACATCTCTGATGACAAGATGGAGGAATTCATAAGGAGAGCAAGGAATGTCAGATCATTCCCAATGGCTGAGAACACTGAGAAATCAGTTGTTTTGAAGCATCTGAACTTGCTCACTGACAATACTCCCAGAAATGCTTCAATACTTCTTTTTGGTAAAAAGCCACAGAACTTCTTCATCACCTCAGAAGTTAAGTGCATGATGTTCTATGGCAACAGAATAACCAAACCATTTCCTTCCTATCAGATCTACAAAGGAACAGTTTTCGAAATGGTAGACCAGGCAGTTGATTTCGTTATGTCAAGAATCGATTGCTATGTGGGTGAGGCTGTTGACACAGTGCAGGTCCCTGTAGAGTATGAGATACCCTACCGGGTTGTAAGGGAAGCGGTAGTGAATGCCGTGGCTCACAGAGATTACACCAGTAACAGCAGCGTTCAGGTAATGCTGTTCAAAGATAGACTGGAGATATGGAATCCCGGCAGACTACCTTCCGATCTGGCTTTAGAAAACCTCTATGAGCATCATTCATCTATCCCAGCCAACCCTCTTGTTGCTGAAGCAATGTACCGGGCAGGATACATTGAAAAGGCAGGCACTGGTACTATTGATATGATTGAAATGTGCAGAGAAGCAGAGATTCCTGAGCCGGTATTCTCTGTTAAACCTGGGCAATTCATTCTTTCTTTTAAGAGAAAATCCAGCCTTACCGGTCAAGTCACCCCTCATGTCACCCCCCATGTTACCCCCCATGTTACCCCGCAAGATAAAGTGTTGTTATCGAGTTTTCAGAACAGACTGATTGCCATTCTTGTCGGAGAGAAATCAAGAACAGAGCTTATGGAAACTCTCAATCTTAGAGACCGTAAAAGCTTTATGAATAACTATATAGAACCAACAATAGTTTTAGGATATGTTCAAATGACAATTCCAGAAAGTCCACAAAGCATTAACCAGAAGTATTGCCTTACTGAATTGGGTCAAAAGATAAAAAATGAGTTTACCGGACATGATACCCCGCATGATACCCCGCATGATAAATTGATATTCAGTGATTTGCAGAATCAGATGATCAAGGTGATGGACAAAGAAATGTCCAGAGTTGAACTGATGGAAAAACTGAATTTGAATGACAGAGAAAATTTCAGGTTGCAGTATTTGGAGCTCTTGTTGAATGCAAACTTAATTGAAAGAACTATACCGGAGAAGCCCAAAAGCAAAAACCAGAAGTATCGATTAACAACTCAGGGGCAAAGATTGCAAAAGAAATTGAAGGCTGAAAAGTGAGTTCGATACAGAGAAATGGAAAGCCGGAAGATTTGATAACCTACTCCACGGGAGATGATGTCAGCTATGTAACCCTGCAGGTTGCAGAGTATTTTCCGGAGGGTAACGAATCAGAAAACACTGAATACAAACAACTGTGGCGCAGCGATTTCTTAAAAGTCATTTCAGCTTTTGCGAACACCAAGGGGGGCGTGCTTCATATCGGGCTGGATGACTGGGGAAAACCGGTAGGAGTACAGAACACAAAGAAGCTGCTGGAGGATATTCCAAACACTATCAGAAATAAGCTGGGAATCGTACCCTCAATAAAACTGTACACTGAAGAGGGTAAAGAAGTTATTGAGATAGAAGTTGTAGCATCATCCGTTCCGATCTCTTTCAATGGAAAATTCTATGTTAGAAGCGGCAGTACGGTGCAGGAACTCCGAGGAAAAAATCTTTCCGACTTTTTGTTGAAGAATATGAACATGACATGGGATGAACAGGTTGATGAAAGAGCTTCTTTTGATGATTTGAACAAAAAGACTATTGAGAGATTCAAGAGACTTGCCAGGGCGAGAATACCTTCTGTAGCACTTGAGACCGATACAAGAACGCTTTTAGAAAAACTGAATCTGTTCAACGAAAAAGGTATCACCAAAGCAGCAATTCTTCTTTTCGGCAAAAATATTCAGAAACACTACCATCAGGCAGCTTTGAAAATAGGAAAATTTCTTTCGGAAACAGAGATACAGTCAACGGATATCATTACCGGTAATCTATTTGAGCAACTTGAATCTTCTCTGGAGGTTCTTAAATTAAAGTATCTGCGTACCAATACCCATTTTGAGGGTCTTCACCGAATGGATGTTCTTGAGTATCCTTATGATGCCCTGAGAGAAACCATCATAAATGCATTGATTCATAGAGAATACTTCAGTACTTCACAAACACAGATCAGAGTTTATTCCGATAAACTGGTAATTATGAATGATGGTGAGCTGCCGGAGCAGCTCTCCGAGGAAGATCTTAAACACCAGCACAGATCTATACCCAGAAATACTCTACTTGCTCAAGTATTCTACCAGGCTGGTTTTATCGAGTCCTGGGGTTCTGGAACGATAAAAATAGTAGATAACTGTTTAGCGCTTGGCCTGCCGGAACCGGATTTCAATGAAATAGCAGGAGGAATGACGGTAACGCTCTACAAGAACATTTGGGATGAGCAGTATCTCAGAAAGCTAAATCTAAATCAAAGGCAGATAGAAGTTGTAAGATATGTGAAGGAACACGGAAGAATTACAAACCATGAGTATGTAAAAACATTTAAGGCTTCTGTTCGCAACTCAAGCCGCGCCCTGGCAGAATTGGTTTCTATGAAAATTCTACAAAGATTCGGTGCGGGTAAGGAAGTTTATTACACGCTCTATAATGCAATCAATAGTACAATAAATGGTACTAGCCAAATGCCGGCCAATCGCGCCAAATACGCGCCAAAGTTACCCGAAGACCATGAAGTTTCACTTGAGCAGAGTGACTCTATAACATTAGATAAATACAGTGATAGTAACGCAGTGCAAGAAAATACGACATCTGATGAAGAAGATACTCAATATGTCAACAAGCATGTAACCGACCAAGTCACCGGACATGATACCGGGCAAGTCACCGACCAAGTACCTATGCACCTGCTTGCATTAGTAAGATTGATTAAGGGCGAAATGGCAAGCTCGGAGATTATGGAGAAAATAGGACTTGTTCATAAACCAACCTTTAGAAAAAGATATTTGAAGCAGGCAGTTACTAGGAATTTGATTGAAATGACCTTACCTGAAAAACCCACCAGCAGTAAACAAAAATATCGTTTGACACTCAAAGGGAGTGGATTGCGGAAAAAGCTGAAAGCTGAAAGCTGAAAAGTGAACTCAATACAGAGAAATGAAAAGACTGAAAATTTGATAATCTACCCCACAGGAGATGATGTGCGCTATGTAACCCTGCTGGTTGCAGAGTATAGTAATGAATCAGAAAACACAGAATACAAACAACTGTGGCGCAATGATTTCTTAAAAGTCATATCAGCTTTTGCGAACACCCAGGGAGGCATTCTGCATGTTGGGCTGAATGATAGAGGTAAACCTGTAGGAGTACAAAACACAACGAAGCTGCTGGAGGATATTCCAAACACTATCAGGAATAAGCTGGGAATCGTGCCTTCAATTAAGCTCCGTAAAGAAGAGGGTAAAGAGGTAATTGATATAGCAGTGATAAAGTCATCTGTTCCGATCTCATTCAATGGAAAATTCTATGTAAGAAGAAGCGGCAGTACAGTGCAGGAGTTGAATGGAAGTGTCCTTACTGATTTTCTTTTATCAAAATCAGACAGCACCTGGGATGAGCGAATGGAAGAGAATGTAACTCTTGATGATCTTTGCACAGAAACCATTGAACGGTATAAAAGACTTGCCAAAAACAGAATTCCGTCAATTCTGTACGAAACAGATAGCAGAACACTCCTGAAAAAAATGAATCTGATCAATGAGAAAGGTATCACCAGGGCAGCGGTTCTTCTTTTTGGTAAAAACACTCAGAAGTATAATCGTCAGGCGGTTCTTAAGATCGGCAAATTTCTTTCCGAGATAGAAATACAATCAACAGATATTGCTAAGGGCAATCTGTTTGAGCAATTGGAGAATGCTCTGGAGATTCTTCAACTGAAGTATCTGCGCAGCAATACCCATTTTGAAGGTCTGCATCGAATGGATGTTCTTGAGTATCCGTATGTGGCACTGAGAGAAGCCATCATCAATGCATTGATTCATCGAGATTACTCCGGTACTGCGCAGACTCAAATTCGGGTTTACCCCAATAAGCTGGTTATTATGAATCAGGGAATGCTTCCTGCTCGTGTTCCGGCAAGTGACCTGAAAATCAGTCATCTTTCTGTTCCCGGCAATACCCTGCTTGCTGAGACATTCTACAATGCAGGTTTTATTGAAGCCTGGGGTTATGGCACCATTAAGATAAAGGATCATTGTCTTGCACTGGGTTTACCTGAACCCGACTTTGAAGAATCAGCAGGTGCAGTAAAAGTTACCCTTTACAAGAATATGCTTTCAGAGGAATATCTCAGGAAACTCAACCTGAATAAGAGGCAGAAAAAAACACTTGCACTGTTAGACAAGAGTGATTCAATCAAAAGTAAAACATACGGAAACATTCACGGAATCTCTGAGAAAACAGCATTACGCGATTTGAACGCACTTGTATCGTACGGGGTACTTTACATATCAGACATCTCTGTGAAGCCTATAAAGTATTGTTTAAGAACAAGATGCGAACCAGTAAAAAAAATCCTGCAAAAACCGGACAAAATCGCTATAAATACTCAAATTCCTTCAAAAATACATGAAACAAAAGCTGAACAAAAGATTGATGATGTGCTGCAAGGCAGTGGTCAAGATATGCCAGTGCAAGCAGATAAGCTACTTGACCACCCAGCGGAACTGTGTAGTGCACATGATACCGGGCAAGTCACCGACCAGGTCACCGGACAAGTCACCGGACATGATACCGACCATGTTACCCCACAAGTACCCCTCATGATAAACCCCCATGATAAAATGAGGTTCAGCGATTTGCAGAACCGGTTGATCAAGATATTCGATAAAGAAATGTCCAGGGTTGAACTAATGGAAGTCTTGACCCTGAATGACAGGAAATATTTCAGATCACATTGTTTGGAACCGTTGATAAATGCAAACTTGATTGAAAGAACACTCCCAGGAAATCCGCGAAGCAAGAATCAGAAGTATCGCTTAACAACTCAGGGGCAAAGATTGCAAAAGAAATTGAAGGCTGAAAAGTGAGTTCGATACAGAGAAATGGAAAGCCGGAAGATTTGATAACCTACCCCATGGGAGATGATGTCAGCTATGTAACCCTGCTGGTTGCAGAGTATAGTAATGAATCAGAAAACACTGAATACAAACAACTGTGGCGCAGTGATTTCTTAAAAGTTATTTCAGCCTTTGCGAATACCCAGGGAGGCATTCTTCATACTGGGCTGGACGACGGGGGCAAACCGGTAGGAGTACAGAATACAAAGAAAATGCTGGAGGATATCCCAAACACTATCAGGAATAAGCTGGGAATCGTACCTTCAATTAAGCTCCGTAAAGAAGAGGGCAAAGAGGTAATTGATATAGCAGTGAAAAAGTCATCTGTTCCGATCTCATTCAATGGGAAATTCTATGTCAGAAGCGGCAGTACCGTGCAGGAACTGAAAGGAAATGACCTCGCTGAATTATTGTTAAAAGCGATGAATTATTCCTGGGATGAGCAGGTTGAAGAAGATGCAACTCTTGATGAGCTTTGTACTGATACTATGGATGAGTTTAAAAGACTTGCTCAGGAAAGACTTCCATCCATAGTAAAAGAGAGCAATTACACAACGATTCTTCAGAAACTTAGATTACTGAAGGATGGCAAGTTAACGAAAGCAGCTATTCTTCTTTTTGCAAAAGATCCGCAGAAGTATTGTTTGCAGGCCGTTGTGAAAATTGGAAAGTTTCAATCACCATCAATTATTCAAACAACAGATATTGTTGAAGGCAATCTCTTCAATCAGCTTAATACCAGTATGGAAATTCTTCAAACAAAATATCTACTGCGCAATATCAGTTTTGAGGGGCTTCACCGCCGGGATATTCTGGAGTACCCCTATGAAGCATTAAGGGAAGTCATTATCAACGCCATAATACATCGGAATTATACAAAACCTATTCAAACACAGCTCAGGATATACCCGAACAGACTTGTTGCAAGAAACCCTGGTAAACTTTCCCCTGAAGTACCAGTAGAGCAATTAAAAGCTGAGCATGATTCCATTCAGCGCAACAAACTAATTGCCTCAGTTTTTTACTATGCCGGGTTCATTGAAGCGTGGGGCTCCGGAATGGGGAAAATACTGGAAGAGTGCAGAAAGCAGGACTTACCTGAACCGGACTTCATTGAAGAAAACGGTGTAATGGTTGTCACTCTCTACAAGAATATTCAAGATGAAGAATACTTGAAAAAATTCAACTTGAATCACAGGCAAATGAATGCAGTAGCGTATGTAAAAAGCAATGGAAGAATAATGAATCACGATTACCAGAAAATCAACAATATTTCCAAACGCACTGCAAGTCGGGACCTTCAGAAACTTGTTTCTCTTGGCATTTTCCATAAATCATCAAACACAGGACAGAGTACAAGCTATAAACTTGAAATTAACGAAGAAAAAAACATAATTTCTAAGGGGCACGAACGGGCCATTCTGCCCATTTGTGGCACATTCACGTCAAAATCAAGGGTTGAAGCATCTGAAACAGAAGAGTCAGCATCAATGATAGATGCTAGTGAAAACATTGCAGTGCAAGATAATGAAGTGTTAACCAAGCATGATATTGATCAGGCTACCGATCATGTTACCGACCAAGTCACCGGGCAAGTCACCGGACATGATACCGGGCATGATACCGGGCAAGTCACCGGGCAAGTGCCGGAGCAGTTCATCCGGTTGCTAATGGTTATAACCGGTGAAATGACCAGGGGTGAGCTACAGAAAACTCTCAAGTTGAGACACAGGGATAGTTTTGTCGATGCATACTTGAAACCTGCTCTTGAACTTTCGTTAATTGAAATGACAATCCCAGACAAACCCACAAGCAGCAAACAAAAATATAGACTGACAGAAAAGGGCAAGAAGCTCAGGAATGAGATAGAGTAAAGTAATGGCATATGCATCAGGATCTTTGGTAAGAGCCCGGGGCAGGGAATGGGTGGTAATGCCCGAGAGCAGGGATGACCTGTTAATTCTTAAACCCCTGGGTGGAACAGATGACGAGACAACAGGCATCTACCTGCCGCTGGAAACAGTTGAATCGGCACTATTCAAATTACCAGCTCCAGATGATCTTGGTGATTACAGATCGGCAAGACTTCTAAGAAATGCCGTTAAGCTTGGTTTCAGGAACAGTGCAGGGCCTTTCAGATGCTTTGGCTCCATAGCAGTAGAGCCAAGGCCTTATCAGCTTGTTCCTCTTCTTATGGCTCTTAAAATGGATCCAATCAGAATGCTCATAAGTGATGATGTGGGTATAGGTAAAACAATTGAAGCCTGCATGATTGTAAAAGAGCTTATGGCCAGGGGAGAGATAACAGGTTTTAGTGTTCTCTGCCCGGCTCAGCTTGCGGAGCAGTGGCAGGGCGAGCTTAAAAACAAGTTTCATATTGAATCTGTACTGGTTCTGCCAAGAACAGTCAGAGCCCTGGAAACAAAATGCAAACTCAATCAATCAATCTTTGAAAAATACCCGGTAACAATAGTATCACTGGATTTCATCAAAAGTGATAGAAACAGAAGTGATTTCATAAGAGCCTGCTCCAACACCGTCATTGTGGATGAAGCCCACTCATGCAGCAGCAAGGGTACGAAAAGACATCAGCGGTACAACCTTGTAAAAGAGCTTTCAAAGAACAAAGAAAGAAACATGATTTTTGTTACAGCAACACCACACAGCGGCAATGAAGATGCCTTCAGGTCGCTTATCACACTGCTCAAACCTGAATTCAAAGAACTCCCCGCTGCTCTTGCAGGCAAAGAGAACGAACACCACCGCAGAAACCTTGCGAAGCATTTTATTCAGCGTACCAGGGGAGACATCATCGCCTACATGGATGAGAACACATCTTTCCCAAAAAGGGAAGACAGTGAACAGGGTTACCTGCTGAGCAATCAGTATAAGAACCTCTTCGATCAGGTTATCGAGTACACCAGAGACTCAGTAACAAAAGCAGCAAAAGACCACGGAGGAAGAGTGCGTTACTGGTCAGCACTGGCACTGCTCCGGGCTCTTGCATCAAGCCCCAGCGCTGCTGCGGCAACCCTCAGAAACAGATCAATTACTGAAGAAACCCAGACCCCTGAAGAAGCAGATGAAGTTGGCCGCAGAACCGTTCTTGATCTTGATCTGGAAACAATGGAAGAACCACCGGACATCATCCCCGGCAGCAAAACAGCTGACAGCAGGCTGAAGAAGCTCCAGAAAACAGCTGAAGCAATCACTCCTGAACAGGACGCAAAACTGCAAAAGGCAATCAAGCTCATACAAAAGCATCTCAAAGAGGGTTTTCACCCCATAGTATTCTGCCGTTTCATCGACACAGCGGAATACATAACAAGCCACCTCAGAAAAAAGATGAAGAAGGCCAGTATAGAATGTGTTACAGGTACACTGCCCCACGAGGAAAGAGAAAGAATAATCGAGGAACTCTCACAAAAAGAACAGAGAGTTCTGGTATGCACCGACTGCCTCAGTGAGGGAATAAACCTGCAGGACGGTTTTAACGCTGTAATACACTATGACCTTTCCTGGAACCCCATGCGCCACGAGCAGAGAGCAGGCAGGGTAGACAGGTTCGGTCAGAAAAGCCCCACAGTAAGAGTAACCAACTACTACGGTGAAGACAACGGAATAGATGAAAGAGTAATGAAAGTGCTTCTCAGAAAACACACCAGCATCAGAAACTCTCTTGGAATCAGTGTACCAATACCAGGCTCAACCAGTGAGATCATGGAAGCCCTTATTGAAGACCTGTTCAACAGCACAAACAACCAGATGCTCCTAACAGGTTTTGAAAGCTTTATGACAAAAACGGGCAATGAGATCTTCAAGAAATGGGACAAAGCGGAAGAGCGGGAAAGGCAGTCGAGAACCATGTTCCGCCAGTTAACCATCAAAGTGGACGAGGTTGCAAGAGAGCTGAAAGAAGCAAGAGAGGCCACCGGCAGCGGAATAAGCATAGAGGAATTTGTTACAGATGCACTCAGGTTCCACGGAGGTATTGTTACAAAGCAGGAAGCGAAACCAATTAGCTTAAACCTTACAGAGCTTCCTGATAACCTCAAGGATGCTCTTGAGATTACAGAAAAAACACAGGAAAAGAAAGTTACTTTCAACTTCCCGGCAAAGAACAATGAGGAATACATCTCCCGCACACATCCATTCGTGGAGAATCTTGCAGGTTTCATCGTAGACACAACCATGGACAGCCAGACACCAGGCAAGGCAGGCAGATCGGGTGTTATAAGAACAAACGGAATACAAACCAGAACAACCCTTGTTCTTACCAGAAACCGTTACCACATAGACAATCTCTTAACTGAAGACACACAGCTCACTGCATTCACAGGCACACTGGAGAATCCCACAATTCTTACAAAACAAGAAGCAGAAGCACTTCTCACTCTCACACCCCAGGCGCAGGTAAACCCCGACCTTGCAAAACAGGCCATTGCAAAAGTCACAAAAGAGGAAGAAAAGCTTCAGAAGTTAATAACAGAGATAGCAAAACAAAAAGGGAAAGAAATCCTCAACTCCCACACCCGTGTAAGAGCAGCAAAGAAGCAAACAGAGAAACCCAAAATCAAGCTTCAGGAGCCCCCGGACATTCTTGGCATCTACATCTTCCTGCCAGTACCAGGAGGAATCAAGAATGCGTAACACAAACATCTTTGAAACAATAACCACCCGGGGTTCTCTGCTTCCATCAGGCTTCCTGATGAAACTTGCAGGTAAAACAAGTGAAGTAGAAAAAACTAAACCGCAAGACTACAACCATTCAGGGCAGAAGTTGAATGAAGTCATCAGCAGAGCATGGAACACCCTTCAGGTACAGTGGGAGCACTTCAGCAAAACTGAAGACCCAAGAACAGCTCAAACCAGGGAAAGATGGCTTATACCATTATTCAGAGAGCTTGATTACGGCAACCTGAAAAGGTCAGAGAAGCACCACATAGACGGCAAAGATTACCCCATCTCACACACAAGAGACAATGTACCAATTCATCTTCTTGGCACACAGACAAGCCTTGACCACAGAACACAAAAAATAACAAGACAGATCCCGCATTCAATGTTCCAGGAATACCTGAACAAATCAGAAACACCCACCTGGGGAATTCTGAGCAACGGAAACAAACTCAGAGTACTCAGGGAAAATGTAAGCATGACCCGCCAGGCATACATAGAGTTTGACCTTCAGAAAATGATGGAGGGTAAAACCTACAGCGACTTTGTTCTGCTTTACCTCATCTGCCATGAATCAAGATTTACAGAAACAACCCAGCAGAAACAAATTATTGAAGCCTGGTCTCAGACAGCAAAGAAAGACGGCATAAGAGCCCTGGACTCTCTGAGAACAGGCGTAAAACAGGCAATTGAAGCCCTTGGCAAAGGTTTCCTGAACAACAAAGAAATAAGAGAAAAGCTCAGAGACGATGAAGCCTTTAAACAGGATTACTACAGACAACTCTTAAGAGCGGTCTACAGAATGATCTTCATGCTCACAGCGGAAGCAAGAAATCTGCTCCTCAACCCCGATGCAACAACTGAGGCAATAGACCGTTACAACAAGTACTACTCCATAACCAGAATAAGAAACCTTGCTGAAAAAAGGCGGGGCACCAGGCACAAAGACCTCTGGCAAGCACTGAACATTACCATCAACAAGCTCTGCAGCACAGAGCCAACAGAAGCACTGGGAATAACCCCACTGGGCAGTTTCCTGTGGAGCACACAGGCAACGGAAGACCTAAACGAAGCAACCCTTGAAAATCATTACCTGCTCCAGGCAATACGGGCAATTACTCAAACTACAAAAGAAAACATCACAACAAGAGTAGACTACCGTAACCTTGGCAGTGAAGAGCTGGGCAGCATCTATGAATCTCTTCTTGAGATGAAGCCCAGAATAAATGCAGACGCAAGACAGTTCAACCTGCAGATATCAGCAGGCAATGAAAGAAAAACCACAGGCAGTTACTACACCCCAACAGAGCTTATCAATGAACTGCTCAACTCAGCCCTCGACCCTGTAATAAGAACAAAGAAGACTGAAGAAGAAATCCTCGAAACCAAGATCTGCGACCCCGCCTGCGGATCAGGGCATTTCCTCATAGCAGCAGCCCACAGAATGGCCAGGCACCTTGCAGCAAAGCGCACGGAAGAGGAAGAGCCCGACCCAGACACATACAGAACAGCACTAAGAGACATCATCAGCCACTGCATATACGGAGTAGACATCAACCCGATGAGTGTTGAACTCTGCAAGATCAGCCTCTGGCTGGAAGCCATTGAACCGGGGAAACCCCTGAGCTTTCTCGACCACCATATCAAATGCGGTAACAGCCTTATTGGTACTAGCCCAACATTAATGATTGACAAAGAAGTAAGTGAGAAGAACAACAAGTTCATATCCATACCAGACAATGCATTCAAGGCAATTACCGGTGATGACAAGAAAACAGCAGCAAAACTAAAGAAAAACAACAAGCAGCAGAGAAAAGCCACCAGTAAAGACATGTTCTACGGAATCACAGCAGAAGAAGACACCGTAAAACTAATCGCCCTGCAAGTTGCTGAGATAGACCACAGAGACGACAGCACAATCAACCAGCTGAAGCAGAAGGAAGCAGAATACAAGGTAGTAACCACCTCAACCATATTCAACACAGAGAAGACCAAAGCCGACCTCTGGTGCGCAGCCTTCGTACAGAACAAAATCGAAGAAAACACAACACCGATAACCACTGAAACAATCAGAGCATTCAAGGAAAACTCAAGAAGCCTGAAAGAAGAAATAAAAGAAGAAGTAACAAACCTTGCCAACCACTATCAGTTCTTCCACTGGTACATTGAATTTCCAGAGGTATTCCAGAGGGAAACAGAAGAAAGCAACGGCTTTGATGTAGTGCTGGGGAATCCGCCTTGGGAGCGTATCAAACTGCAGGAAAAAGAATTCTTTGCAGAAAGAGACGAAGCAATAGCTAAAGCTCCAAACGCTTCAGCAAGAACAAGGATGATAAAGGCACTCGAAGCGGAAGACCCAACCCTTTACGAAGCATTCATAAAAGCAAAAAGAGTTTCTGAAGGCAACAGCCATTTCTTAAGAAACTCACTGAAGTTTCCCCTCTGTGGCAGGGGTGATGTAAACACCTATACTGTTTTTGCAGAGCTGAATAAAGACTTGATGAATAGGCAAGGAAGAGTTGGTTGTATTGTGCCTTCTGGTATTGCCACTGATGATACTACCAAATTCTATTTCCAGGAGATCATTGAGAAGAAACAACTTGTATCACTGTTCGATATAGAAAACAGAAAGAAAATATTTGAAGCAGTAGACAGCAGAATGAAGTTTTGCCTTCTCACTCTTTCAGGAATACCAATTGAAGAAGCAGAATTTGTTTTCTTTGCCCATCAGATGGAAGACCTCAAGGATGACGAGAAGCGCTTTCCCCTTACAAAAGAAGACATTGAGCTTCTCAACCCCAATACAAAAACCTGCCCTATATTCAGAACAAAGCGTGATGCTGAAATAACCAAAGGCATCTACCGGAGAATACCGGTTCTGATAAACGAGAATGACAAAGAAAACGGCAACCCCTGGGGCATCAAATTCATGAGAATGTTTGACATGTCAAATGATTCCGGTCTCTTCAGAACCAGAGAGCAGCTTGAGTCAGAGGACTGGGAACTTAAGGGAAACATCTTCGAGAAAGCAGAAAAGAAATATTTGCCACTCTATGAAGCAAAGATGATACACCACTACAACCACCGCTTCGCAGATTACCAGGATCTTCCCAAAGGCTCCAAGAGTACCCAACTCCCAAGAGTACCTTTGGAAAGGCTACAGGATCCAAACTATGAGCCTTTGCCCAGGTATTGGGTTCCAGAAGAGGAAGTCAGTGAAAGGCTGGAGAAAGCTAGCTGGAAGCATAACTGGTTGCTTGGATTTAGAGATATTACCAATGTTACGAATGAACGCACAGTCATTGCATCCTTTCTTCCAGTTTGCGGTGTGGGACATACAATGCCCCTTATCATGACCAATGCTGATTTCAAATATGTATGTTGTTTCTATGTATTACTTTCATCTTTTGCTTTTGATTGGATTTGCAGACAAAAGATGGGCGGTACTCATCTTACATACAGTTACCTAAAACAGCTTCCAGTCATAGAATCAAGCCGGTATCTTGAGAAAGTTCCAGAAGGCCTGTTATCAGATGGAGATACTGTAGGAATTTCTTACGGGGAGTGGATTTCTAACAGAGTTATCGAATTAATCTTCACATCTGAAAAAGTGAGACAGTGTACCTCAGATTGGGGCTATGTTAGAGAACCAATTGTGAGGGATGAAGAACGGCGTTTCAGGCTTCAGTGTGAGCTTGATGCAGCGTTCATTCATCTATACGGGGTTGAGCGGGAAGACATGGACCACATTATGGAGACGTTTCCTATCGTGAAACAGAAGGATGAAGCAAGGTGGGGAAGCTATAAAACAAAGGAAACTATTCTAGAATGCTGTGGCGTTTTTGATAGATTGGTGCAATGAGTATGAAAACCGGTTACGAAAAGTTGAGGGCTATTTCTCTTCAGACGCGAACGAAGCGTCATCTTGAGCAACCACTTTACTACAACGCTAAATGGTGGGCCCGTAGATTAGCAGTGGTCACTAACTGGATGATCAAGCAAGCAATGAATGTGCAGTCAGGGTTGGTTCTTGATCCTTTTACTGGTAGTGGTACTACCTTGGGAGAAGCTCTTCGTCTTGGACACAGAGTCATAGGAGTTGAAATTAACCCTTTTGCTGCAAATTTAGCATCCTCTTCTTTTGAGCATCGTCATCCTGATCTTGAAACAAAGTATAGAAATATTATTAGTGATACTCTGAAATCTATCGAGCCATTATATGGGGGTACTAACAGCCCCACTGGTTACTTTTGGGCCTATGAAGTTGATTGCCCTACATGTGGTTATCCATCTTTGCTTCTAAAAAGAACACTAATAGTGAAACATGCCTATTCAAAGCGCTATCCTCGTGGATGGGCTCTTTGTCCTCGTGATAGAAATGTGGTAGAAGTAAAAGACGTAAATGCTGCTAATGCTAAATGTTCTTGTGGATGTCGATTCTCTCTTCATCCTCCAGTATCGGGGCGCTTCAAATGTCAGAAATGTCATAATCCATTGCATCCCAGCATACCCGGAAATGAAGAAAAGTCAATTCCTAGAACTGTTCTAGTAGCGGTTGAGTTAAATACAAAAGGCAAGCGTCTTTTCATCAAACCCTCAAGCGAAAATCTCAAGTTAGCACACTCTGCGGATAACCTTAAGGTCTCACTTACTCCCTCTCCTATAGATAGCGGACAGTCAACGGCTCAAGTTCTTGCTTGGGGATTTCGTGATTGGGCTCAACTATTCCACCCACGACAACTTGTTTTCGCTTCAAGTTTGGCTGATCGAGTTCACTCCGTGGAAGATATCTCTCTGAGACGCCAACTTGCTCTCGCCTTTTCCCCTATATTTGAGTACCATTGTAGACTTTCAAGTTTTAAGGGTTTAGGAACTGGATCAATTCGTCAGGCGTTTAGTCGTCCGATACTACACCCTGTATCAATTTCATACGAGTCTAATCCAGTTATTCGGGAAAAAGGCAGATCTCGTTCTGGAAATCCAAGATCATGGTACAAGCTTAGGACTAAACCTTCGGAACAAGCATTCCAAACCCTTATTGAAGATAGGGGTAACCGTCTGAAAGTGGGTTCTGTGTCACAAGTATTATCCAATACCGCGGATGTAGCTGTTCTTTGTATGGATAGTGGAAAACTATCACTTCCGCCAGAAAGTGTGGATGCCGTTATTACTGACCCACCCTATTTCAACAGGTTATTCTACGATGATGTTGCTGGTGCCTTAAATGCATGGATGGTTTGGTGTGGATTAGAAAATCCGACTTCGAGTAAAGGTGTGCAGAGTGATGACAGAAAGGCGTTTACCAAAGGACTGAATAATGTGTTTAGAGCATCCACTGCAGCACTGAAACCTGGATCTCCACTAGTCTTTACTTACCACCATACACTGCTAGATGCGTGGGCCGGGCTAGCCGAAGCCTTAGAAAACCTCGGGGTTTCTGGGAAATCTGTTGTTTTGGTGCCATCGGAAATGCCGAATACTCTTATTAAAAGCAGATCTCACCAACCAATCCAATGTGATGCGGTCCTATCATTTGTAAAAAAGAAGCGCTCTCCGTTCAAGGACATTGTAAACAGAGCTGCCAAGCTGGCAATTCAAGTACTAGATAGTTCTGATTCGTATTTAGACGGCGATGTAATGAGTGCTTCGTATGCTGCCGCTTTGATTATTGGTATGGATGGGACTGATTCTCTTGGGAATTGGGATACCTATATGAGAGATGTAAGGGAGAGAGTGGATCGGATTTATCAAAGGGAGGTGTTTTAGCATTGTGGCTTGAAAAAATACAACCTTCTGATAAGATCTCAAGGATGCTAGTTGATAGGCTCCCCCAAATGGAGTTAAAGGATAGAGGTTATCCAATTACTTTTAGCCCAATTGATACTGCATCTACAGTCGTTCTAACAAGTTTACTAAGGAAGCAACTATGTAATCTCCAGTTTCAATTACCACGAGGAGAACATGACTTCAGCATATTTTGCGGATTGATTACGCAGA
The DNA here is from genome assembly GCA_023139045.1 of Candidatus Sabulitectum sp. Taxonomy (GTDB): domain Bacteria; phylum Fermentibacterota; class Fermentibacteria; order Fermentibacterales; family JCC-6; genus Sabulitectum. The sequence goes on along the minus strand of JAGLOJ010000002.1, from coordinate 17,513 downwards.
TGGTTCGAATTTGCTCTAATCAGCTTGAGCCATCAAATACACTTAATTTCTCAGGTCCTGTTGTTATCATTGGCATGAATACTCAAATTCTAAAGCGACTAGGCCATATTGAAATTAGCTCTCTCAACTTAGCAGACGGACTGATGTCTCATCGTCTTCGATCAGATGGCCGTATTGTAAATACAAGAAATCAAATAGAAGTGATTAACCAGCACAAAACAAATCTTTTTCTTTACCTGAATACTCGAGTGGGTTGGCCTAGATTACCAAAGGGAATAGATGCAGGAGTCGTTATAATTGACCGGACAAGCTTTAAAGCCTCACAAATCCTCTTATGCGCTCTAGAGTGGGCTGAGGCAAATAATTCAACAAAAGTTGTAGTAATCTCAGATATTGGTGATGAGGAAACAACACATATCCTAAAATCATCGCAGCGCGAGTATATTATCTGCCCTTGGGCTCCTCATTTAATTAGTAGAATCCCTTTAAGTCCAAATATAGAGGACGGGCCATCGTTGCTGGCGACAAATAGATTGTTTACATGCAGGCAGTCGCCTGTAGCTAAAGCGGTGTGTAATGCTGCGTTAATAGATCGCCTTTTTAGGAAATGTTATACAGGTATTTTTCAGGCTAAAGAGATTAGTAAGGATTTCCCAATGCCTGTAAAGATAGCTAGAAGGCTTCTGAACAATCTTTCTTCTTGTCTCGGAACAATAGCTGAGTATAACCAGTGGGCTGCAATGGATCATAGGAGTACTTCTATGAGTAGCCTACATACTTGGCTAAAAGGAGCAACTAATTGGGAGCATACTGGAGAATGGCATTGTTTTCAAGAAACGGAATGGGCAGACTTACGACATAATGTTTTTTCTTTGTATGAAATGATGGAGGAAGAAAATCCAAAGCTATTTACACTTGCTTTGCTCTTGGAAGAGTTGAAGTATGAGAGTGATGTATGCGTTGTTATAAGAGTGACAAACCAAGCCGCTGGCAATGCTCTTGCAACAGATCTCTCAAGCTTCAATTTTGACATCACAGAGGGTGAAGGAAATTTGTTTTGGTTACCAATGGGATTTAGGCTTCCTTGGACAACTCACCGCAGAATAGAAATTTATCCAGGCTCTCCCGCGCCATGGCATAGGAGTGCTCTTTGGAGTGGTGAGAGTACGGAAAGAATCTTTCTTGTTTATCCATATGAGCAACATTCTCTTAGCAATATCTATAGCCAGCAAAAGAAAAATATTTACGAGGCATCATCTGGAGTGTTCAGCCTATATAAAGCCGGCTTGCCCCCAATTTTTAAATGGCCTGATATGATTGAGACTGTATACAACTACCAATTCATACCATCAACAGAAGAAATCTCTACTGAAACTGATCATCCACTTGAATTTAGTCTTGATGTCTTTTTTAATGAACAAGAGGATTTGATAGAAAAACATCCTTATCAATCCCATTCAGCAGTATTATGCAAAGCACTCCCAATTCTTTTAGAGCCAGGAAAGGAAACATGGTGGGTAGGAGAAAAAATGAAAATCGATGTTTTACGCCGATCAATACATCAGTCCCTCGAGCCGTCCCAGCTTCATACCGGTGACGAGATTATCATTCCTCGTGGAGAAGGGCGAGAGAATCTTTTCCAAAGAATTATTCAAGTTGTACACTCAAGAACTGATTACAAAACATATGAAACTGTATTGATGCGACTTAGAAGAGCTGTCTGGAAAATTTATCAAGAGTGTGATGAAAGTTGGGAAAATGTTGAGGACTCTATGCGGCAGAAAGGTTCCTCCGTTTCTGGGCAATCTATACGTCTATGGGCACTTGGAACAACTATAGCACCAAACAAAGAAGAGGATATTGCAAGAATTGGTTTACTGTCCAATGATAAGATACTCACTCTTGAGTATAGAAAAATAGCAAAAATGGCTTCAAAAATACGTTCAAATCATCGCAAGGTTGGCAGATTGCTTTCAGGAGCAATGCGAGAGGCTACTATTGGGCAAGGACCAAGCTTGACAAGATTAGTAAGAATTATGGGTAATATTGATTTGGATGAACTACTAGATGAATTTCAGGTTCGTACTGTCCGTGAAATTGGAGAGTCAGAGGAGATCCCTTTGCATAAAATTGGTAGTCTTACGAGAAGGTAGCGTGGACTGATATGAAACCCCGAGGCAATCTTGAACAGCTTATTGTTGAGAAGCTTATTCATCGGCTGGAACAACGCCTTGCAGATAGAGGTGGAGATACACATCCGCCTGGTTGGGAACCCAAACAGAACGTTGTGCTAGGGGTACTAGATCCAGTCTTTGCGGTATCAAAAGAGAATGTTTCTTCAAAAGAAGTTATGACAGATGTAGCAGCAGTAGATCATACGGAAGCCTTTCAATCTATTGGGATTGTTTTTGTTGCTAAAACAAACACTGCTATTATTCAAGTTTCTGTTGACTTAGATTTTGCTATTTATATGGAAGAGTATGCGTCTAGAGAGGAACAAATTAAGTACCACAACCCAATAATCAAATATCATGAAGAGGAATCTTCCGATTTTATTGAAAAGGACGAATCACTAAAATCTGATTGTATTAATGAAAGAGAAGAAGCCAAATCGCAACCCAGAAAACGCACAAGTCGATTGGTAAGCACATGGCGGAGGCACAATATAGTCGTTAGAGATATACAACTCCACATACCAATAAATGGTGAACACATTGAGATATCAGAAGTGATTTTAAAGGAAGTTAAGGATGTGATAAACGCACATTTCACTAATCGAGATGCATCGAGGAGCTTTCTTGGACGAACTAGAACATTGGCTATGGTAGATCTCCAAAATGAAAGCAGTTATTGGGATGCGATTAAGGCTGCTGAAGATCCTGAGTACTTACAAAATTATCCCAACGTTAAACTTATAGCGTTTGCTGAACCACTCGGAAATGGGAGTTTTCTTGCAGATATTTCTTTAGCAAATTCAACAATTCTGAAGGAGTATCCATTCCAAAATCTCTCTATATATGACTGCCGGATAAGGATAAGCCCAGGAAAAGAGACAGAGATTAAATATCAACGATTCATACTTTCTCCAGATGATTACAGATATAAGGATTCATGTCCGATAATTGGTCATGGGAAGGGCTGCGTTGCTGTTGAAGAAGATGGTTGTATTGTATCTACAACATTGCCAAGATATTCTAAAAAAACAGTAGAGTCGCGTTGTGATCATGTTCCATCCCTCCGTTGGGCAGACCTCTCGCTAGAACCAGAAAGCATTTTAGAAGCTGTGAGTCTTGCTATGAAGGACTACCTCACTGAATGGAATGTATTTATAGAAACAGCTCCAATAAGCATAAAGGAAGCGTCAAGCGTTGAGCAAGCTATGTTTGCTGAAGAGATAAAGAGATTTGAATTAGGGCGTGATGCTATGAACAAAGATAGCAAACTTAAGCGCGCTTTTCAGCTTAGCAATAAAGTGTTTGACAATGTTAATGCAAAGCGAAACTATGACTCGTGGCGTCTATTTCAATTGGTTTACATTGTGACGCTATTACCATCACTTGCTGTTCGAGAGTCACCCAACAATCTTGAGTACCAGTATGAGCACGAATTTGCTGATGTATTGTGGTTTCCTACAGGAGGCGGTAAAACAGAGGCTTACTTGGGATTGTTAGTTGTTGCATTGTTTTATGATCGACTTCGGGGGAAATCTAAAGGAGTGACAGCATGGCTTAAGTTTCCATTAAGGATGCTTAGTGTTCAGCAGTTGTTTCGTGTTCTGCGAGTTTTGATTGTAGCGGAAGAAATTAGAATTCAGGAGGTTTTGGGAAATGGAGAACCATTTTCACTCGGTTATCTTGTTGGGGGTTCAAATACGCCTAATAGTCTCCTGAATAAGCGAGGATGGTGGCCAGGGATTGACAGTGCTGAATCAATAGAAGCTAACACTCTTGAACAGCACAAGCTAATTGCAGAATGTCCTTATTGTGGAAAAAAAACAATTCGATTGCGTCCCGAAAAAGAAAGCATTCGTCTCTTTCATACTTGTACATCATGTTTGCGTGATTTGCCACTATATGTGACTGATGATGAAGTTTACCGCTATATGCCATCAGTGATTGTTGGTACTATTGATAAACTAAGTGGTTTTGCCTTTTTCGGAGAATTTACTCAGTTTACTCATGGGCCTAGATATTTCTGCCCAGATCACGGTTGGTTCAGTTTTTTCAGAAATGGTAAATGCTTAGCTGGTAAACATTGCAATAGATCAAAGCGCGAATATAGAGTAGAAGAATCTTGGTATGATCCTGTACCTGCTTTAATAATTCAAGATGAGTTGCATCTGCTAAAAGAGGAATTGGGTGTATTTAATGCACATTACGAAGGCATGCTGACTGATTTGCAAAGAAGAGGCCCTTCAGGGTTACCCTCAAAAATACTTGCAGCTTCAGCTACAATTGAATTGTATGAGGATCAACTCAGACAAATTTATGCGCGACGCCCTCGCTATTTTCCAAGTCAGGGTTTCAAATTGCAAAGAAGCTTTTACAACATCGAGAAGTCTACCATACAACGTCTCTTCGTTGGAATACTTCCACACTATAGAAGGAAAGCAGATGTTTCCGCAATTGTTCAAACTGAATTGTTAAAAACTGTAAAAGAGATGCAAGATGCCTCGAAAGATGAATTGGGTAAATGCATTGGGTATAAAAAGATTGATGGTGAGTTATTTAAGGATGCTCTTTTCAACTACGAAGTTTCTCTCGCTTATGTAAATGCAAAAACTAATGGTGATTATATCGCTGATGAGCTCGGAATGCTTTCAGAGGAATTTGAGAATAGCGGTCAGGATACCATATGTTACCGCGTATTAACAGGTGAAGTGATTGTTTCAGAGCTGGCTGACACAATTGAACGAGTTGAGAAAGACACGCTAGATATGTCCAGAGCAAAACGTATTAGAGCACTAGTAGGAACATCTGTTATTAGCCATGGGGTGGATTTAAGCAGACTGAATATTTTAGTTATGACTGGTCTTCCTCCAACTATTGCGGACTACATACAAGCAACAAGTCGTGCTGGAAGAACTCACATTGGTTTAGTAGTGACAGTATTTGATACATTTAATCGGAAGCAAAGGTCAACTTATACTAATTTTAATAGTTTTCATCATTTCCTTGATCGTATGGTGGAACCAGTTCCGGTAAACAGATTTGCGCTTTTTGGTGCAGATAAGACTTTACCTGGAATCATTATGGCCCATCTTTGGGACATGTCAAGGCAGGATGAGTTTGTTGGACCAGAAGAGGGAATCAAGAAAACACGAAACCTTTCGAAGTGGTGGAGGGCAAAATCATCCATTCTCCTTCCAATTTTGAGAGAAAGACTTGTGTCGACATATAAATCCTATATAGAAGGCGTGAATGAAGAGGAGCTAGAAAAAGATTTAATTCAAAGGGTCGTTAGTCGCTGGGAGAATGTTGAATTATTGCAAATGCAAGCGTTCAATACGGATAATTCAACAGAGTTATTTAGATCGGGTGTACTGAGTAGTTTTCGGAGTATTGATGATTTAGTAGAATTTACTGCGGTAACATATAGTAGAAAAGCCTATGCTGCTCTTCTAGGTGATGACAATGACATTAATAGTAAATTAGCAAGGAAAGCAAAAGTAGTGAAGACGGGAGTGAAATAATGCAACGGAGTCGTACACAGGTTATTTTTTCTTGCCTTCCAGAATCAGTGTTTATTCATGAAAGTGGTCTCGTTGTAAAATCTTATTCTATACACGGTCGCGAGCTAAGAGCAAGCATTAATAAGACTGCTCTATTAAGTGCTATTGATACATATCTTACAGCATGGAGTCAGGAAGATCGAATTGGATTGCCAATGCCATCAAGAGTAGAAATGTCAGAATATCAGATTATAACACCAGAAGTAGTATATTGGGAGATATGGCCGCTTGTGTTTGAATGTAATCGTAGTAATTGTAGCAGGATACAACTCTACTGGAAAATAGATGATATAGTGACTAGTCCTAGATGTAAGCATTGTGGTGGAAGAATGCGTCAGCTGAGATATTTTAGCGCCCATGAGTGTGGGGCTATTAAGAAGATGCACACACCCAAGTGTACTATTCCTGAGCATGGATATAAGCATGTATATTTTGACGATACAGGTAGTTTTCGGACATCTGTATTCAGATGTAGAGCATGTAATGGTAGTATTATTAGGAGAACACTGCAGAGTCCTTGTAATTGCGGTGCATTCCCTGCTCTTGATGGGCGTTCAATGATGAGAGCATATACTGTTAAAGATACACGAACATATTATCCTCATCATATTTCAATGATCAATTTTGAAGCTACTACTTATAATCAACTTCAGCGCCATCCGGAGAAGGGCAGAATATCAACTGCTTTCTATCTTGGACTTGTGAGTTCTGCAGGTCAGGCAATGGAAGATTTCGATCGTACTTCTGGAATTAGTACAAGGAAATCTGTTGATGATTGGTCTGATTTTGAGAATAAGCTTAGAGCTTCAGGAGTACTTACTGAAGATGAAATAGGAAATATAAAGGAAGTACAAGGTCCTCTGAATATTGGAGTAGAAGCTCTGAACAATATAGATAGCAAGATTATTGAGCTCGGAGAAACAACTCCACTTCTGGAAAGAACAATTCTATTTGATAAGTCAGAAATTAAGAGACTTACTCTGCTGGATGCTGAAAGGATGGCAGAGGATCGTGGAAGCGCAGTGGGAGCTAAAAAAATACGTGAAGGCGCAGCCAGAGCAAGTATGTTGGGAATAGAAGAAATATCAGTCACATGGAATTTTCCCATTGCTATGGCGGCTTTTGGCTATACACGCAGCGTGAAGAGGCGTGGGCAAGGTCGAATTAGAGGATTTGCCAAGAGAAATGAATATGATGGTAAAACACCTATTTTTACAATTGCCTCTAAAACAGAAGCAGTATTAATTAATCTTTCTGCAATTCGAGTTTTCAAGTGGTTGCAGAATCTTCAATTAGTGGCTTCTAAGGTGGATCCTAAAAATCAACTTGAAGCACGAACAGAAATCCTCAACATTTTTGCACAGAGAGAGTCTAATCCCGAACCCGCAAAAGCCTGCGAGACCTTGGTACATTCAATATCACATGCACTTTTAAATACACTGAATGATGGACAAATCGGGTTTGCTGAGACGTCTATCGCAGAGTGGATAGTTCCTGAAACACTCACATTTGCTCTATACGCAAATAATCTGAAAAGCTTTACATTAGGAGCTTTCTGGACATTGCTAAATAACAGAATCGTCCAATGGCTAAACAGTTCGTATGAAATGATATGGAGCTGCGAAAACGATCCACTATGTCATCAACGTGAGCCATATGCTTGCGAAAGGTGTCTTTATGTTACTTTTGGTTGTCCATTCTTTAATGATAACCTCAACCGTAAAGTAATACAGGAATTCTGGCGGACTTCTGATGAGTAGTGAATATCTTAAAAAAATAACCATGAGTCCGGCATCGGTTCCTTACCATTATTACGATTGATGCGAGTAACTGCAAAAGTACTATACCCAGAAATGTATAAAATACTTACTGCAAAAGTTAGGGAAGAATAACGAATGAATGTAATTGTTTACTATTCATTACAATGAATTACACGGGCCATTTGCCACAACTCTTCGTAAATCACATCAGCTAAATCTAAGCGTCCCTTTTGCGTAAAAGAAGTTAAGTCAAGCGTGCTCCATGAATATTCTTTTAAAGTTTTTAGCATTCTTGCGCTGTCTGTGGAATTAATTGAAGCAGACAGTATTGAAACTAATGCATATATAACAAATTGACATGCACGACTTCCAAGATGGGTCCATTCTGTAAGGGTTCCACTATCCAAATATTCTTCTTTCTTAAGGAAATCCTTAATTGTAAGCGTTAATTCCTTTCGGTTAGTGTGTTCACAAAGATCCTTGATTGTTACAGAATTCATTTCTTACACCTTTCTATATATCGAGTAAGTGCGTGCTACCTGCCTGCCCAAAGCAACCTTTTTGCAGTATAGTATGGATCATCTAATTTGTCCAGTTAGTTATTGCATACGCCGCAGTCGAAAGTTTACAAACTCGCCAGAGTGATGAGCGACAATCAATATTTCGGACAGGCAAAGCTGAAAGATGCATACGCCGGAGATATGTTTCCAATTTCGCCGGAGTTATGTTTCCAGCAGGATGATCTAAATCTGCTACTCTGAGAAATCTCACATCAATCAATAAAACGACAGCGGCAAGGTTCTAAACCAAGTATCATTTCCTGAACTCAACAGGAGGTGATCATGGCAAGAAAGAGGACTTTGTTGAAAAGGACAAGAAGAATTCTCAAGTATTATCTTGAGGGGGTAACAAGCTCTCGTAAGCTGAGTGAGTTTGTTGGATTATCGCACACCAAGATTCAAGGATTCATCAGAGTATTCTCCGACTCACCCTACACCTTTGAAGAACTGCTGCAGTTGGATGATGAGGCTCTTGCAGCCGTTGTCTATCCACAAAGGACTTGTCGAGAATGCGGTAAAATTGGTGCAAATGTGGGTAGTAGCACCACTTAGAAACAGAACATTTTTCTCATTGCAGGAGCTGAATGAGGCTATCCGGGAAAAGCTCGAGCTACTCAACAACAGAGTATTCTCTGCTCGTGAGGGCAGTCGTCAGAGCCAGTTTGAAGAGTTTGATCTGCCTGCTCTCAAGCCTTTGCCTGCAACGAGATTTGAGTACGCAGACTGGAAAATGTGTAAGGTTGGTCCGGATTATCACATCCAGTACAAACTCTGTCGGTACAGTGTCCATCATGATTACAAGGGTAAAAAGGTGGATGTAAGAGTTACCGCCAGTGGTGTGGAAATCTTTTACAAGGAAAAGCGGATTGCAAGCCACATGAGGCTGAAAGGTAAAGGAAGACTCTCTACATATAGTGAGCACATGCCCCCTGAACATCTTGCATACAAGAAGATGCCCTCAACGGTAAGAAAATGGCTGGTGTCTCTGGATGGCAGTGCAGTACAACTTGCCCGAAAAATGTACAAGCAGGAGAAGCATCCGTCACTCTCTGTTCGCCTGCTCCTGGGCATGATGAGCCTTGAAAAGAAATACGGTGAAGAATCCTTTCAAAAGGCTTGCGGATATGTACTCCGTTATGAAACCTCCTACCGATACAACACCGTTTCAAATACGCTCAAATACGAGCTGTACAACCAGACTGAACTGCCTTTCGATGAAGAAAAAGAGAATATCACAGAGCATGAGAACATTCGAGGAGGCAGCTATTTCGTTTGATGTATTGGTATTCAGAATGAGGAAAGATGAGCAAAGCTCATGTCCCCGGCAACCGTTCGGCCAGGAGTTCAGGACTACGCCTCCCGCTCCCTGGCCGATGGAAAACAAAAAGAAAAGAGGAAGAAAAACCGGGCACTATAGTTGTTGCCCGCATTATTGAAGAGGCTATTCGTCAGGAAGAAATATTTATCATTTAGCACCCTGGAGGTAATAATGCTATCACATCCCGTTCATGAGAAACTGAAATCACTCAGATTGTATTCAATGGCTGATGCCTATGAAGAACAGCAGGAAACACCGGATATCAGCAAATTCACTTTTGATGATCGTTTGGGCATGATGCTGGATCGTGAGGTGGTTGCCCGTGACAACCGCCTCATGACGAGAAGAATTAAGCAGGCAGGCTTCAAACACAAGTCAGCCTGCGTGGAGGATATTGATTACAGGAGTGATCGAGGTATCGACAGATCCCTGATGATGTCTTTGTCATCATGCCGCTGGATCCATGATCACTTAGGTATCCTGATAACTGGAGCCACCGGTGCCGGCAAAACCTGGCTGAGCTGTGCCCTGGGTCACAAGGCCTGTATGCGCGGTTACTCTGTTTTGTACAAAAGAATGTCCCCTCTGCTCCGCGAGCTCGAAGTAGCTCGGGAGCTGGGAGAACTGGAAAAGGATCTGAACAAACTCACCAAACCGGACTTACTTATACTTGACGACTGGGGGCTTGAAAAGCTTTTGAGCAAGCAGAGCCTGCTAATTCTTGAGATAATTGAGGCGCGGCACGGCAGCCGCTCCACCATTGTCTCATCTCAGCTGCCCCCGGACAAATGGTATGAGACTGTAAGAGACCCGACAATAGCAGATGCAATTCTCGACAGAATTGTTCATAGTTCATACAAGATTGAACTGGGAAGCGGAGACATGAAAGAGAGCATGAGGAAGGTTTATTCCGACCTCGGAGAAGACGGCAATAAAAAGCAGGAAGAAGACAAAAGCAATTAATGGACTGTACCGCTGAAGTGAGAGATTTTTCTCAGATTATTGATTGGAAAACCGGGGTTGATTCTGGCAACATAACTCCGGCGAAAAGACTGGAAACTTCGACCGGTCTGGCTGGAAACAATGACCGGCGTGAGCAGTAAATATATAAACAGATTAATGAATAGAGAAAGGTATGATTATGAGCGATAAGCATGATAGTTTGGGAATAAATGAATGTAGCATACATGTAATGGAGAATACAGATGCAGCATATTACAAAAGCGTAATAGTATTAGGCGCTGGTGGAACAATAAATATGTCTGGCAAGAAGGAACGGAAGCCATCTAAGAAGGTTGAGCAGATTATCCAAGAAATCAAAAAGGAAATGGAAAAACTAAATATAGATATTCTTTACGAAGATGTGTTTGAAAGACCTCCAGATAGTAGCAATGTTGGAGAAGAAGAATGGAGTACTCTCTTTCAAAAAGTCAGTAGAATTATTGAGAGAAAAAGAAAAATAGAAAGTTCATTGATGAGGAAAGGCATCAAACTAGAAAGAGGAGGAATTGTTATCACTCATGGTACAGATACTCTTCAAACAAGCAGTATGATGTTGTCACTATTAGTCTCAAATGCGGGAATCAATGTACCTATAATATTTACTGCAAGCTTTGACACATTGGATTGTGACAAATCAGATGCAAGAAGTAATTTAAAAAAATCGCTCTATGCCGCAAAAGAGCGATTCATAGATACAGATAACATGCTACCAACAGGTGTATACGTGCTAATAGGACAGGATATACATATAGCAAGCAGATTAACAAAGGTATACACTATTCCAAACTCTGAAGGCTATTACTTCTTCAGTTTCCCGGCTCCTGTCGGACAAATAACAGGAAAAGACTATCACATTCGCCTAGATAAAGAATATCTTATAAAAATAAAGAAAACTGGAAAGGAACACCCATTTGATGCTAGTATTTCAAATGAATATGGTATCGTCGAACATGAAGTAATAGATATTTTTACATCAATAACGATAATAGATGACCTTAAGAGAAGAGTGAATTATTATCGTTCAGATCCATCACTGGATAACAAAAATATTGGAGTAGTTATTCAGGGCAACTTTAGTAGGAATGTCAATTTTAAGAAGATAGTGATGGAATTGTTTTCATTACATAAGCAAGGATGTTCGCTTTGGGTTGGATCCCTTGAAGTATACAGAGGGGCTCAAAGGGAAGTCGGAGAAAAATTTCTTAACCTAATTCACAGGAGCTTATCTCATTCAAAGGCAAGGGAAAAACTGTCTTGGTTGTTAGGAGGAAATGTGACAGGCAACAATTTGATAAAATGGATGAGTACAAATGTTGCCGGTGAAATATTTGAGACATCCGAGCTCCCTGAATGGATCAACTACGAGACATTTCCAGAAAGGGTAGATGGGAAGGAGCTAGTTGTAGTTTATCCGAATATTCAATCGAGAGTATACGAAGATGCTATTAATAGATTGAATCAAAGCGAGAGAATGAGGAAAAAAACACTGAGTATTTATGGATTTGGAGATGGTCATATACCTGCTCCTAACACTCTAATCAGTGAGATCGTAAGTGATTATCTGCAGAAAGAAGGAGATATTGGAGTATCATTGAATCATTTACCTGATTCATTGGAGAACCTAGTAGAAGCTGTTACCGAACATGTAAAGAAAATTGATTCAGAGATAATCTTAGGCTATTTGTGTGTTAACTATCAAATGCAGATGTCGGTATTGAAGTCTGCTGTATATAGCGAGTTGTCATCTGAAATTAAATCGGCTGCATTGCTCCGTCTTAGAAACCAAATTACTGACATATTTCAGAAGGTACATCTTGATGATGGCTTACCTTGTGATGTCCAACGGCTTGATGTAGCAGCAGAAACAGCAATGGCAGGCATTAAGCTACTTGTCGATCAGAAGGTTCTTAGTGGAACTTGGCGTGAGATGTTTGATTCTATTGATAATCGTTCGGCCTTTCGATTTTTAGCAGATCGATTCCCTGGGCTTATTGCTAAGCGGCTGATACATGAAGCCGTTGCGTTCAGTCATCCGTCTTTGAAATTGATTGGTAAGGCTACTGATCAAGGAATTCATGTTGAAATGAAGACATTGGCAACAAAAAGCCGAACAAATCTAGAACTCTACGAAATAGGTAATATGCTTCAGATTCTTGGTGCAGACAGTGATATTAGAAGGGGATGGAATACAAGATATTTGCTTAAAAAGTGTAGAGCATAGCTTTCGCACATCAGAGAGAAGTAGTTTGACATGCCCTCTTCAATAGCGTGGCTCGACCACGACCCCGTTGCTAAAGAAAGAACCAACCGTATCCTTTCTCTTTTCAAAGAGAGGGAAAGCCGGGATGAACTTGGTCTTGGATTTATCCGTGACTCCCTCTCTGATTTGTTGTTCCCTGGTACAAGTACTCTTTTTACAAGGCTACGGTACATGCTTATTGTGCCGTGGGTTTATCAGTATCTGGAAGAGCTTCGGGTTAACTCTTCTTCTTTTGCTTCCCGTGTTTCTTCTTTTGAGCGGTCACTGATTCCTGTGCTGCTTACCGGTTCTTTGGGTGAGCAGGGAATAATCGGGTCTGTTGCCGGATCTTCCGTGAAGAGATTACCAAGTTCAATTTACTGGAATGGTCTGGGTAGCTGGGGGATACGGTTGAGTTCGTCTTCGTCTTTTCAGTATGGTGCTGATGTTGATGCTTTGTATGCCGCCCGTTCCCGTGCTGCTGCTTTGTATCGCCGGTCCCGTGAGAATTATGATGATGTTTCTCTGGATGGGCTGGATACCTGGTGTCCGGATTTACCTGCTGCTCCTTGTGATTTTCCATCTGCTCTTGATATTCGGATGAGGCGCTCAGAGTCTTTGTTTATTCAGGGGCGTATTAAGGCGAGTCATCCTTCCAGTTTGCTTGCTCATCTTGCTTTTTCTTCTTCATTGGCTCCTTCTTCATTTCCATGGGAGTATTCCGGTGCTTTGCCTGATGTGCTTGTGTGGCAGTTGGAGCAAGCGAGGTTGTTCTCTCTGGTTATGTATGGGGCATCTATTCTTTACAATGTGATGCTGGCTGAGCTAAGTGAGAGTAAAGAGCTTGGCTCTCATGATCGTTCAGGTAAGGTTGATCGTTTTCGTTTATGGGAAGCTTCTGTTATGGGTGAGATTGAATGTATTCGGGGATGGGATCTTGGTACATTCTTCGCAATGGTGCCGGGTGTGTCTGCTGCTACCATTCGTTTTGTTTATGCCTGGCGAGATCTGGTTTGTTCAGACTTTTCATTACTTTCTTTGTCATTGGCCCGGTCTCTGGTGCGGAACCGTGAGATTTTCAAGAAGGGGCGGTCACGGTCACGATTCTTGAATGAGCGTGCTCTTGCTCAATGGGGTGGTTCTTCGGGGATGTACCGGTTGAATTACAGGTGGCCTGTGGTGCTTGGGCTTTTGGGTGATTTGTTTAGTGGGTTGGAGAATGACGATGCTTAGCCCTGATACCCGGAGGTTGTTCACAGACTTCTTGTCTCCTCCGCTGGGTATGGTGTTTTCTTCCGGTGTAGCTGCCACCTACTCTCTTGATATTCTTACGCTGCTTGCAGTGCCTCTGCAACTGGCTTTGCCTGTTGTGGGTGATTCTGAGATAACTGATGGTGTTGCTCTGCTGGATTTACTGCGGAGGGTAACAGGTAGTTTGCGGGTGTTCTGCGAAAGAGGCAGGATGCTGGTGCCTCGGGAGAATCACATTCTTTATTCAATGCTTGAAGAAGTTGTGATTGAAGTGGATCCTCCCTTGGGGGGCTCATTCCACCCTAAGGTTTGGTTACTGCGTTTTGTTGATCCCTCCGGTGATTTACCCGATGTGTTCCGATTGATGGTGTCATCTCGGAACATTACCTCTGATAACTCATGGGATGCTGCTGTGGTGCTGGATGGGAAGCCTGGGTCTGCTTCCTCTGGTTCTGTTGTTTCTTCTTCTTCTTTTTCTGCTGCTGCTTCAGCACCTCTTACTGTTTTTCTTCGGTCACTGTGCGGTATGGCTCATGTTGGTGTTTCATCTGCTACTGCTTCTGTTGTTGATTCTCTTGCTTCTATGGTTGATTCCGTTGAATGGGAGTTGCCTCCGGGATGTTTTGCATTGTTCTTTCATTTGCTCGGGCCTGGTCATGGCGGGTGGATGCCTCCCTGGTCATCATCTCTTGTGGTGGTGTCTCCGTTCTTAAGTGAGTGGGCTGTTAAGTCTCTTGCTGCTACATCTGCTGCTCCATTGGCTGTTGTTTCCCGTACTTCCGCTTTTACTTCAGTTGCCTGTGATCGTTTTGGGTCTCAACTGGTGCTGCATGAGGCTGCTGAGACTGATGAAGGTGATGATGATTTATGTGCTGGTGAAATAGGGCTGCATGCAAAAGTTTATGTGTACCGTGAGTGGTACAACACCCATGTGGTTATAGGCTCAGCAAATGCCACTACAAGGGCTCTTAAAGGTGTGAATGTTGAGTTCATGGTTGAAGTGGTTGGTAAAGATAGGTTTCTTGGGAAACCCGATTCTTTTGTGGCCGGTTTTGAAGATATGCTGGTTGATTTTACTGATGATGACTCTGAGTTGGTCTCAGATTCTTTGGCTGATGAGGTGCTTGCAGACGTACATGTTTCGTTGCTTGGTATTCCACTGTCTTTGAAATGTGTCTCTGCTGATTCTGGATGGCAGATGGAGCTTGGGTTCGGAGGAGCTGTTGAGTTGCCTGCAGGTGTTTCATTATCTGTATGGCTGGTAACAATGCAGGAGAGCAGTGCAGTTGCTGTTGATGAGATTGTTTTGGGTGGCAGTGTTCTTTTACCATGCGTTGCACCAGAGTCATTAACAGGCTTTGTGGCGTTCTCTCTTAAGTGCGGTGCTGATGTGCTGCGGTTTTCATTGAACATTCCTGTTCTGGGAATGCCGGAGGAACGCTCCGGTTTCATCCTGCGATCTGTGATACGGCGTAGTGAAGATTTTCTTCGATACCTGATGATGCTTTTGTCAGGTTATGAATCGAGTTATTTTGCTCATGGTAACTCTTCTGCCTTTGCTGCATTCATTCGACGATCCTCCTCCGGGGATTTAAGACTGCTTGAGAATATTGTTGCAGCTCTGGCTGCTGATCCCGCGCAGCTGGTTGCTGTGGATAAGCTGGTGCTGGATCTGGAGGAGGGGGCTTCTTCTTTGGATATTTTTCCCGATGGGTTTCTGGAGTTCTGGGGAGTGTTCCGGGAGATGCTTGAATCGGAGAATTTGTGAAGAATGGTTATGAGTTGACTCTGTGGAATTATGCTGAGATATGCCGGATATCAAATGTTATCAGACCGTATCTTGAGGCGATGGTATGAGCAGTCTCTTTTTGCTTTTCTGACATTGAACCTGCCTTTGAACCGGTGTTACCCTTTTGGGGGGCGGTGTCTGTATATTTGAAACGGACTGTGGTGATGATGTGGTCGCCAAGTTATCATAGAATGGAGGAGCTAATGCCTGAAGCATACTCGAACAAAAAAATAGTCCAGGAATTGAAGAGAGAATTTGCCAGCGAAGCGAAAAGTGTCAGGATTGAAATGAAACACTCACATGAAGTGGGGCTCTTCCTGCAGAAACTCGACTCTGCCCATGAATCTGCTTCCAAGAGTGAACTGGTATTCAAATAGTCTTGTAAAGTAATCAAATGCACGATCATGTAGGAATAACCCCCACTTCAGTATCTGTCATTGGTATATCCAAGCCTTTTTCCTGTTTTCAATATGTTGAGGAACACTATTACGGAAGTGCTGTGGTGGGAAGGTGTTTTTCCCTTGCCCGGTCGCATGGAGCTCGTACGCTCGTTGTTGAGAGCATACAGGGAAGTGGGATTATTCTTCAGGAAAACGAGGAAATTCTTGATCTGTACCCTGGTTACGTACAAGGGTCTTTGAAGAGAATTTCGTTCTGGAGTAGTCATTTTCAATCAAGCAGTGATATCGATTCCCAAGCAGATGCTGATCTGATCGGGTATGCAATACTGAAATACGACACGGTGAGCAGAATTAAAGTTGACGGTTGGCATGTATTCGAGTCTGTTATTAAGAAATATGATCATTCTCATAATTGTATACCTAATCAGGGATTGTACACCATTCGTGTTTGCGAAAAATCATTTCATGTTATGGGGGTTCTTTACTGCCAGCAGAATTCTTTGAATAAAGCATGTGCTCATGTTGCTTTGAGATCGTTGCTCTCGCGTATTCGGCCGGATGATCCAATTTCCTACTTTGATTTCAATACAATCGCACGGAAGTTGTCACATTCAAAATGGGTGCCATCGACAGGTTTGACTCCAATTCAGATTCGAGCAATACTTGATCATTACTCGGTGCGATACAAAGACATAGACTATGAAGCTGAGGAAAAGAAGAACAAAGATGTAAGAAGAGATCTGCCATATCGAAGATTTCTTTATGCGGCAATTGAATCGGGTTATGGAGGTTTACTTGGGTTCAGCATGTCTGGCCCCAAAGCTGTTGACAGCAAACACATATTACCGTTCTACGGACACACTTTTAATAAAGACACCTGGGTTCCTGATGCTGAAAAATTCTATTTCAATATTGGTGCAGAATTAAGGTGTATTCCAAGTGAAAACTGGACAAGCAGCTTTATTGGACATGACGATAACTTTGGTTCAAACTTTTGCGTTCCACGTCTCTACATATCTCCTGATCGTGTTCAGTATGTAGTGGAGCTGTTAAAGGGGGCAGCGGAGTATGATGGAGTTAAAGCTGAAGTTCTTGCTTTATATTTTCTGTATTCATTTCAGAGTGCTCTGAATCAGAGCCTCACATGGGTTAGAAGACTCTTGGGGTCACTCCAGAGAGTTGTGCTTCGAACGGTGTGTGTTACCAGAGAGAAGTACATAAAGCATTTATCTGAGATTAAAGACTGGTCGGATGTGAAAGAGGATTCTGCAATTACTAAAACGCTTGAACATCTTACCTCGAATCTATTTTGGGTAATTGAAGTATCCATACCACAACTCTACCCTGCAAATGAAAGAAAAATTGGCGAAATTGTTCTTGATGCTGAGCACAAGATCGAAATTACTCCAGAGGCACATGTCGATAATAATTGCTTTATCCTAGCGTGAGTTTACTTTAAACC
>JAGLOJ010000199.1 GCA_023139045.1 Candidatus Sabulitectum sp. | reverse complement strand
ATTCACGGGGGGGTTTTGAAATAATTAATACAAAAGCCGGCAAGAAAAACTCAAAATAAAATCAAAAGTGACTAAGCCTCTCTGGTGTGGCCATAAGGCACACCAGGAAGGCGACCAGGCTACCCAGCTATAAGCTTGAGCCCTCTGCCCAGGGGAAAATCTGTCCTGGGCGAGGGCGACCCTCACGGGACAGCTGATTGATTCGCAGCACAATCTAAGCAGGGTGGCCACGAGCACTGGTTGTGGCCGCCCTGCGACCCTTGGGATTGAATCTCTACGATCGTAGAGCTAGCTGAACTATCGGGCTATTTTCAAATCTACTCATCGAGGACAGGACAGTTTCACAGTAGTTCCAGGTCAAACTTACCCTTCACTGCAAAATAGTATAACAGTTCTAATTGAATTATAACCCTCTCTTTATTATCATGAATATATTGATGTTAATATATATGAAAATGGTGCAGGAGTATGTATGAAGTATGTCTTGAGTATATCTTGAGTATATTTTGAAGCTAGAATGAACTGAGATCATGTCTATACGTATCGTTATATTTTCTGGTATTTTTGCAGGTCCTTTTTCTATCGTCGGAAGAAAAGCTTATTTGAAGGAGGGTAGAAGGCCGTGAAATTTAGATCTAATGCTACAGTACCCCCTTCCGACGAGATAGAAATAAATCGTAACACGTTTTCGCAACCAGGTCAGCTGGGCGCTCAGCGCCATGGCGGAGTGCCTCCCGACGAGACCAGATTTCTAGATCTAAAATATCGTAACACGTTTTTACAGAAAAGAAGGACCTACCCCTTTCACTTATAGGGGTAGAGCCCTCGCTGTCTGCCCGCTGCGTGCCTTCGGCGGTGCCCCACGGTCGACCTTCGGGTGTGCCGGATGTCAGACTGAAAACTGTGGCGGAAGGTGTGAGCGGGCAAGGAGGAACAAAAGCAAAAATATGGCTATGAAAGGAGGGTGAAAAAGGTAAGGGGTATGAACAGGGAATAAAAATGTTTTTTTTCGTACATGAAAAGGGTATCCATATACAGGAAGAAAAAAAAATTTTTTGCTCCTATGATAGATACCTTATAAAGTACCTTTAAATATTTCACCCTTCTGAAATAGGCATTTTTGCGTTGTGACGACGGACACAGCGAACAAAAAAAGTTTTTAACTCCTATATATCCGCCACAGTTTTCAGTCTGACAT
>JAGLOJ010000198.1 GCA_023139045.1 Candidatus Sabulitectum sp. | reverse complement strand
TTGTGCGATAGTATCGCTCGCAGGGTTATGGAGAGCACTCCATAACCGTACTTATGGGAAGTACATTATTATGGGGAGTTCGACATACCCAATCCCTTCGCTGGCGAGTTTAAGCCCTGATCTGCTCCCCATAAAGATGAGTTCTTCAGTCTTGCAATGAGTTCGTCTGGAGGGCGAAAACGCCCCTTACGTACCTTCAGGGGGGTAATAGCATTGATCGCCTCCAGCTTCTCGCTCGGATCAGCTCTTGTGTAGATTTCGGTCGTTTGTATACTGCTGTGCCCAAGCCAGAGTGAGACCTTCCGGATGTCCTGCGTTGCCCGGATGATGACCATGGCGCACGTATGGCGAAGCACATGTGGAGATACACGCTTCTTCCGCAATGATTGACATCGCTGACTCGCGACTTCTACGTGCTTCCGCAGAATATGCGCAAAACCCCAGCGACTCAGATTACCGCCTCTGGCGTTCACGAAGAGTTCTGGCACCTGGACTTCCCCTCGGACAGCCAACCATCTCCGCAGAGCTGTTGCCGTTTCTTTCCAGAGCGGTAAAACCCGTTCCCGGCGCCCCTTTCCTCGTACCAGGATAGACGCCATTGGTTGCAGACTTACATCCTCGATGCAAAGCCCCGTCAGTTCCGACACACGGAGACCTGCGCTCAGAGCAAGATGAAACATCGCATAATCTCGTATTCCTTCTCGACTGCGCAGGTCTGGAGCATCGAGGAGAGCCTTGGTCTCGCTCGGATTGAGGTAGGAAACGAGGCGCGAGTCCGTTTTTTTTGAAGGAATTGCAAGAATCTGGCGGATCTGTTCCAGAGCAGCTGGCTCTCGATATTCGAGATACCGAAAGAAGGACTTGATAGCAGCGAGCCTGACATTTCGGGTGCCTGGCGTGCAGCCACGGACATTTTCAAGATGCTCCAGGAAATCGGTCACCAGCCGGGCATCAATCTGGTCGAGAGACATTCTCGATGGAGACAAGTTCAAGCGTTCACTTGCGAACACAAGGAGTAACTGAAAGCTGTAGGCATAGGTGTCACAGGTGTGTTGACTGGCCCCACGCTGTCTGCCCAGGTAGTCCCGGAAGAAGGCCGTGATATTGGGTGCAAGCGCGATCATTATCTGCCTCCATTCCTGAAAAATGCCTCGCATGCACTGGCGATGTCTTGCATGAGATGAGGCGTTGCTTCCAGATACCAGTAAGTATCAGCCACGCTGGAGTGACCCATATAGGTGGACAATGCCAGCATGTGGCGACCGATGTCTTCCCGTCCCTCGGGGCTCTTTTCAAGCACTTTTGTGGCAAAGGTGTGCCTCATGTCATGAATTCGGGGACGTTTTCCTCCAGGCGCGTGATCGAGCTTGATAGTCCTCAGGATATTCCGGAATGTCCATTGAACTGCAGAACGATCGAGCACTCTATGCCGGATGGAGACAAACAGATGCGGGTCTGAGGCAGCCAGCTTAATTCTCCGTTCCTGGTATCGGTTCAGGCCAGCCTGAGCTGTTTCATGAAGAGGCACCAACCGGCTTTTTTTGAACTTGGTTTCGCGGATAACGAGACCGTCCGATGTGATATCGTCCAAGCGCAAAGAAAGCGCCTCGGAGATTCGGAGCCCTGTCGTGATCAGAAGGGCAAATAGGGTGTAATACGTATATGGCCTGAGAGAGCCTGGAGGACCGAGCTGAGATGCCGCTCGAAGTATTTGATGGATCTCCGAATCGCTGTAGATGTACGGGACGCGACGTTTTTTGGTGTAGCCGAAGAAATCCCTCGGAGGGATTTCGTGAAGCTGGTCTTCCACGCGAGCGTAGCGTGCGAAACGGAGTACGGTCTTGAGACGGTGATCGCGTTGGCTCAAGGATGGAGCTTGACTCGCCCAGTCTATGACAGTCCTTGCAGACACATATTTCTCCCCACATTCGGAGGCGAATCTGGCAAAGCTCCGGAGAAGGTACTCCGGAACCTCCAATTCAAAGCCGGAGGCACGGCGCATGGCGAGATATTCCTCTACTTTTTTCATCAGCATCATGGCACCTCCGGCCAGGGCCGGGCAACCTGCTTGAGAAGCTCTACGTCAACTTTGGCGTAGTAGGCTGTCATCTCTATAGAGCGGTGTCGCAGAACAGCGCCGATTTCGTAGAGTGACACTCCTTGCCGAAGCATCTCTGTGGCCGCAGTGTGGCGCAGTGCATGTGCGCCATAGCAATGGGTTGAGATGCCCGACCGCCGCATCGCCCTGGCCACTACATGGGATGCCGAGCCTCCAGAGCGGAAGGGGCGGAACGGTGCTACTGAGCGGAGGAAGACCTCACGAGCCTCAGTCTGTGGTCGGTGCTCGAGATACCCGAGGATGGCATCTCCTACCTCTTGAGAGAGCGGGAGTCGGACTTGTCGCCGCGATTTACCTGAAACTATCATGCTGCCATCCTTCCAGTCGATGTCATCAATGCACAGCTCGGCAATGTCGCTGGCACGGAGCCCCAGACGAGCGAGCAGGAGAACGATAGCTTTATCTCGGAGTCCCATCGGGGTGGTTGCATCACAGGCATCCAGTATTCGCTGAACGTCTTGAGCGGGTAAGGATCGCGGAAGAGTGGCGAGGCGCCAGAAGGCAATTGCTGGAATGGCCTGATCGAGATCAGAGCGGCACTTCCCCTGGGAGGCAAGATATCGCAGGAAGATCCGCAAACCCGAAATGAGAGTCTTCGTGGCACCGGGCCCCTGGTGTTGAGCTCGGTCCAGCACGAACTGCCGAAGAGTCTGAGCATCGTAGGTGCTCGGGTCATCCCCTACGTTTACTACCAGATTCGATGCGGCTTGACCGTAGTGCCTTACTGTAGATTCCGACGAACCGCGGTGCTGTCGAAGCCAGTGTTGAAATGCCAGGACAAGAGCGGGTATCTTCTTATCCACCTTATCTGTGGCGGGAATCGCGAGAACACCAGACTCCCGAAGATAACTCAGGAAGTACCTCGCTCCCCGGACAACATCATCAGTCGTTCCGCGGTGCGAGTAAGGACAGCTGCATGTTGGAAGATGGCGCTTGAATTTCTCCAGTGTGCTCCAGTCCAGGTCATTGATACATCCGCCCTGGACTTCTGTGTAGCGACCGATGTGAGCCGCAGACCGCAGAAACACTCGCGCTGTCCACCATGAGTATCCTGCGGTTTTGAGACTGCCGGCGAAGCCGTCAATGAATGGCCCAGAGGGACCTGACCGAAGTCGTTTCAGCGTAAATGGAGCCTCGAAGTAAGTATCGAGCATAATGACCTCCTGTCCGGGGCAACAGCGCCCCTGTTCCAGAAAGGTCATCATTATTATGGGGAGCAGTCAAGAGATCCGGTCGTTGTAACAACCTTGTTATCAGTCCATCGACGAGTGGCGGACTAGCCAACTCCCCATTATAATGTACTTCCCATAAGCAGGGATCTGAGAGGGGGCTGTCG
>JAGLOJ010000197.1 GCA_023139045.1 Candidatus Sabulitectum sp. | reverse complement strand
AGGATTGATTTGTCGGAGGCGTCATCGTTAAGTATTGCTTTGATTTCCGGTGTAGGATATCCGTTAACAAGGAATGCTTCCAAATCTTCGGTTACATCAACCGAAACCAGAGTGTAGCGATCAAGTTGAGCTTGAGTTGACGGCCTGGTTGCTGAAATGAATCCTTCTGCGATGTGTCCATCAACAGGAGTTTGTGCCAGTGCAGCAATTGATAATACTGCAGCGATGATGATTGCGTACTTCATGTACTTCCTTCCTTTTCCCATGAATATCAGTCTGATATCACACCACTTCCAGTCACAGAATATCTTTCAATTTACTCCTTTCAACAAGTAGTACTGCCCTTTGACTGGGATAAAACCAGCGCAGTTGGATGAATAATTATAAGAATACCATCTGATAATTTTAATAATCAGGGGGGGGGCATTGTCAATGCGCTGTGTGAACGAGATTCACTTGAAGATATTCATACTCATTTAGTCCAAATATCTGGTAGGAGGTAGCTCGTAAGCCACCCCCTCCCAACAGAACGGTACGTACCGGCCAGATATACCGCTCTTCGATCAGTAACCGATCCATTCAGGATCGAGAAAAAGCGAGAGTAAAGTCATGCAGGAACAAAAGTCCACGCTCTCTGAACCAATCGAGAGTCATAACGAAACGAACTGGTCGTCTCATTACCGATTGCCATCGGTTCATCTTGATCCAGACTCGGTGCGCTTCATCAGGAGCAAAACCTGCCTTAATCATGATTCTCTGGAATTTCCTTGGATTCTTCCATTTCTTCAACTGAGTTGATCTCAGTCTACTCCGAATCCATGCATCAAGGTCTCTAAACAGATATTTGAATTCCTGAATCTTAAAATAGCCGATCCATCGACATATCTGGTAAATCTTTCTTCTTTAGTCAAATTCCCCAGTTCGTACAGTGTCCACTTCATTCTTTCAGGGTTAAGTGGCTGTACAGCAGCATCGAATCCGACACTACCGATAGCCTCAAGGCAATAACCGTAGAGCAGGTCAACATCGCCATATACGCTGTTAAGCGGTATTAGCAAATTGTTGAAAGCTCTAGAATTGCTGGGCCAGCTAAGATGGCTCACATCAGGAATGCACATGAGTGTATCGTATCCCACCGGGTAGCTTCCGAACACTCTATTCCATACCCAATCGAGTCCAGTACTAGCATTTATCAGAGAATCAAGGAGATTCACGCTTGAGCCAACATAGGAGACATAATTTCGGACTCCAGGAAAGGTGCATATGATTTGTTGTGGGAAGAGTATCCATTTCAGAAAGAAGGGCTATTAATATGCTGATATGACCACCTTCTGAGTGATGTCATATAATTATCGACGTTTACTGCTACATATTGCGAGTCTCCATTTTGGGGAACTATAAACGGGTCAATACTATAGATATATCCGTCTTTACACGCCCTGACTTCACGATTGTTGTAGTAAGGAAGAATATCGATTCCCATATGGAAGTTACAATCCCAGCCTCCCTGACCCACTGAATCCCGTCCAACATGGTAATTGCCAAAACTGTTAAATAGTGTACGAGTCGTGTACTGGGTCCCGATGGGGCCAACCGGCCAGTAGATTGTTCCGGCTATACCGGCACTGCGAATAGAGATAGAGCCGCAACTATGATCAGGGGAATGCGTTTCATCATTCCACCTCCTGAATAAGTCTATTACCGCAAAATCCGGTTGTTCTCTCTGTAACTACAAGATGTGAAGTCGGTTGCTATGTTTTTTCATACGCACTGGCTAGGTATATAATAGGCCATACGCCTAGAAATGCGCTAGATGTGTGCCCAAATACATAGCATTATGGATAATGACTATTGACATTTACCTTGTGCAGCGTTAGTATAGGTATATAATTGAAGGGCTGTTGAACCATAAAAAATGAAGGGATTACTCCAATGTCAAAATGGA
>JAGLOJ010000196.1 GCA_023139045.1 Candidatus Sabulitectum sp. | reverse complement strand
CAATCACAGCCACAGCTCACAAGCTGGCACGACTGATTTACAGCATGCTCAAGAATGGCACTGAATATGTTCATCAAGGGCAGTATTACTATGAAAAAGAGTCCCAGGGTCGTATTCTGAAGAACCTGAAAAGAAGGGCTGCAGAGATGGGATTACGGCTGATTCCGGATCAAAACCAAGAAAACGCATCTCTTGACGGGGCAACATGTTAGATTTTAAGTTACTTGGAAGGTAACTTCAACTTTCACGAAGCTGATCCCCGGAGTGAATTTAAGGTCTTCTGAAACTATTTCCACATCTCTCTGCACGAACTCCATAGGCCCGGCTTCCCCCGCTCCGAAAACAGGTGATGTTTCAAACGGACCACCGTTGCCCAAAGCAGCAGAAACTGCTAAAAGAGATGTAATGATGACAAGGATGCAATTTTTCATGAGGCTCTCCTGACTGCGCCGGATTTATTGCGTTCTGCGAAAGACTGTGTGGCAAATATTATTAATTCTCAGGAAGAAACCCCACATTTGTACAAACCTCACCCATGAAGTCCGATTGCAGAGTTTCTAACCGACCTCTATTTCCGGTACATCGTCTTGCCACGGAATGTAATGGGCATCGGGTCAAGGAGAATCCTTCAGGGAATATCTGACGATGAGTTAAAAAACATGAGAAGGGAACAGGTCAAAGCAATTTCTTGAGGGCATCCACAACTTCAGGGTGGTATAGTCCATCAGAGTTGGCTGAGAGTTCCTTGATCGCAGTGATACGGTTCTTCGGCCTCTTGTACCGGCGCGTCGATGTGGTCGCAGCCTCTAAGGCGTCCGAGGTGCCCACGATGGCCGTCATGAGGTCCGGAGATTTTCCATCCGGGTAGCCTGTTCCGTCCATGTTTTCGCGGTGGCCTTTGACGATGAGAGCTATGTCCTCCATGCCGATCCTCTGGAGGATCCGTGCGCTATGAAGCGGGTGCTCTTTGAGATTGTTAAAGGCAATAGGAGCGAGCTGGCGAACTGAAGCCTTCCCTCCATGATGGCCAAAACGGCAGTATTCACAAGGAGGAAGCTTCTGTGGCCATCGCTGATGGGCTCGTCTTCGAGCTTGGAGATGTGCGCCTGTGCTAAACCGGCGTACTTGGTCCTCTCCTCGCCTGTGGTTGAATACCCGTACCTCAAATAAGTATAAATGGTATTGAGGCGAAGGCGGTTCATGAAATTGGCCTGGACACCCAGGTCCACTTGGGAAAGTCCTCTTCTGGGAGCCCATCCACCATCCACGGCGGTGCAGGCCCGTAGGAAACCATAGATCTCCCCCTCGTCGAGGAGAACCTTCCTCAAAATATCCGCCAGGATGTAGCAGTCGATGTGGTCACCTTTAACAAAGAGCTGGAAAAAGAGCGGCCAAGGAGTTCGTCCCACTCCCTGATAGGCGGTCTTTTTATTCTTCGGCAAGTTGGATACCAGGCTCAGAATATCGGTGATCTTGCGCCACGAGTTCAGCTCT
>JAGLOJ010000195.1 GCA_023139045.1 Candidatus Sabulitectum sp. | reverse complement strand
GTGATCACTCACGGTACATCCTTACAGCTTTCAATGTATTTTCAATGTCATCGACTGTGGTAAACAGCCCGGGACTGAGCCTTACAGTACCGCCGGGAAAAGTGCCAATTGTTCTGTGTGCAGATGCAGCACAGTGAAAACCATGCCGGCAGCAGATGTTGTGCTTGCGGGAAAGGTAATCGGCAATGGATGCAGTGCACGAATCAGCCAGAGTAAATGAGACAACAGCCGTCCAGAGTTTGTCTGATGAAGGTCTGTAAACTGTTGCACCGTTAATTTCTTCAATGCCCATGGCAAGCATGCCTGCAACCTTCTTCTTTCTTCTGTATATCTCCTCAGGACCGATGGAATTCAGATAGTCAATTCCAGCAAGAAGTCCTGCCAGCCCCGGGCCATTCATTGTACCGGCTTCAAAACGATCAGGAAGGAAATCAGGCTGCCTGGTTTCCTCGGACAAGCTGCCTGTACCCCCCTGAGCAAGGGGTTGTATATGATCCGGATTAAACCCGTCAGCAAACACCATCCCACCGGTTCCGGGAACTCCAAGCAACCCCTTGTGCCCGGTGAATGCAATTATGTCCGGACCCTGGGCAAAGTTCACAGGCACGATCCCGGAACTCTGAGCAACATCCAGCAGGAAAACTGTTCCGCTGGAACGGCAGATACCGGAAATAGCAGCCACATCCTGCACAGTTCCGGTCACATTTGATCCATGGTTGAGAACTGCCAGCTTTGCTCCGGCAATGTTTCTTTCGAAAGCATCAAGATCAAGATGCCCATGTGTGTCACATGGAGAATAGACAACATCCACACCTTTTTCTGAAAGAACGGTAAGCGGGCGAGTTACAGCATTGTGTTCCATCGTAGAGGATATAACCTTGTCTCCGCTTTGAAGCATTCCGTGAAGAACCGTGTTGATGGCCCAGGTTACATTGTGTGAGAATATCACATTAAGAGGGTTGCTGCCGCCGAAAAAAGACGCCACGGCTTCCCTGCAATCAAGAACAACACCAAGAGCCTCAAGGGCTGCTGTACAATTACCCCGGGCAGGACTGGCTCCAACGTTTCTTATGTA
>JAGLOJ010000194.1 GCA_023139045.1 Candidatus Sabulitectum sp. | reverse complement strand
AGTCATTGGATCAAATTACTTACCGGCATTTAATGGAATTTGTAAGCTCCGGCATATCTAATGACATCAAAAAAGTACGAGTCTGGGCTCTGCACCGGTTCTTCCTGTTCCTAAAAGTCCACCGGCTGCTTGAAGTAGATATCGCACGAGAACTACCTTACCCAAAATTAGAACAAATTGAGCCTCAATTTCTCACTCTTGAGGAACTAACAGCAATTCTTCACTTTTTTTCTGCTCGGGCCTGGACACCTCAAGGCCTGCGGAATCTGCTCATCGTCATGATATTTGGTTTTCTTGGTCTCAGACTCTCCACGCTCCGGAATCTCAATATTCAGGATGTTATTCTTGCAGAAAGTCTGCTCTGGGTTCGTGATAAAGGATATGTGAGAAGGCCCGTGCCGATTCCACAAATTATCTGCATTTATCTTTATCAATACTTGAAAACACTCGATATTAAAATGGGCCCGCTTTTCCTGTCAAAGCGAAAAAAACGAATCTCTCCAAGGTCAGTGCAGTACATCTTTGATATAGCGGAGAGTGAGCTTGACCTCAATAAACACCTGCATTGCCATCTCTTCCGCCACACAGCCGCCACCCAGATCAACCAGACAGCCGGGGTTGATATCACTCAATCTCTTCTGGGTCACAGGAGCCGCAGGACCACGGAACAATACATCCACTTGGACGGGGTACTTTATGCTGATCACATGGGGCATCATCCTTATCATGATACCAGGGAGGACAGGTCATGAATGAGCTCATTGAACTCTACAGGCAGGAACTTGCCCTCGTGGCTTGTTATAAAGACAATACCGTGAGCATCTACGTGGACGGCATCTATAAATTTTTTATATATGCCGCCGAGATTAAGTTTTTTGATCCGCTTGAACCACGGCCTGGCGATCTCACTGGCTGGCTGACCGGTTTAAAACAGTCGGGCATTAGTTTTTCCCGGCTACAGCACTATCAAATCTCCCTGAAAAGTTTCTTTACTTTTGCC
>JAGLOJ010000193.1 GCA_023139045.1 Candidatus Sabulitectum sp. | reverse complement strand
GTGATTTAATGGGGCTAAGACTGGGTTGGCAAATCTGTTTAAGCCCTTGTCTCCGTTTACTTATATAGTTACAAATACTGCTTGTTATTGATTTTTATATAAGGGCATCAATATATAGTGCTCCAAGTTGTGTGGATATCCATATATAGTAGTTTTAATTTTAAAAAGGGGCTTTCTGCAGAGCCATTTTCAGCAAAAAGCACCCCCCCATTTTTTAAATATTAGCAAAAGCTAGTTTTCGTTTTTGATATAACGTTGTTCCAATATTTTCTTTGAGCCAGCTTTGCAAATCTTTCATGGTCGTATTTTCAAGTGCCTGTTTAAGATCACTTTTATTAAGTGAGCACGTAAAAGCTGAAAGGGAAAGTGAAAGCCCGGTAATTCCGGCCATTGAATCAGGGCTTAAGTAATTCTTATATTGACCAAAAGCGGATTCAATAATATCAGATGTACACAAGATGCAATGTTTACCAGGTATAAATTTCAACGTGTTAGCTAAATATTGTTTTAATTCTTCTTGTAGTTGTTTTCCAGTTGGAGTTGTTAACACACTTAATATTTTATTACATGCTGTTATTGTTTTTTTATTGAGACCATTGGTTTTAACGATTTGTTCAATGTTACAGATTACATCATTGATTTGAACTAATTCTTCACTGAGTGAACTATTCTTTTTTAACCAATCAAGTTTTTCGATTGCTTTTTTATCATTGGTCTTGTCCAAAAATCCAAGTATTTTTTTGGTATAATCTGAGATCTTGTTAATATTTTGATAACGTGATTTTGTCCGTTGTTTGTTGGGAATTAAATGTGAAAGATGTGTTTGCCCCAACGTCATTCTCATGTGGGATAGTTTTTTAGTCAGCTCCTGAAATTCAGTATGTTTGCCATATATTCTTTTAATTCTTAGCGCAATGTTGTGAGTGATGTCATGGATATGTGGGATCTTAGCTAATTCTAACCCTTTTTTAATGTCACTACCGTAATCACCAACAGCATAAATGATATGACCAATTTCCTGTTCTAATTCTGATAATATTGAATTAATTATGTCACCGGTCCATTTTTTTTGACATCTTTGCCTCAGTGGGGCTAAATCTTTCATTCTCAACGGACGGTTAAAATCGATATCTTGTTCTCGAATTCCATAGATCATAAATAATTTTTTCTGACCAATGCTTACACTATGATCAAGTAAAATTACCCAATCGTCGGCAACAGGCTTTGGTTTATTAAGCTGGTAATATCCAATTTTTACAACCCAAATTAATATCGTTGTACGAGTGGGCATTTTAAAGGACAGATTTAAATAAAAATTTATGATTGCAGCAATCTTGGCCACAGCTCGAAAACTGGACGACGTAGATAGCTTTATTGTAACTAACAGTTGAATTATGAACAGAGTATAGCAATACCTGTCAGGCTTTTCACAATTTTTAGTTAATAGTTTTTTTTTAGTGCTTTATCTTTTTGTGTAATCTGTTGTTCAAGATCATCAATTTTATCCTGTAACTTCTGGACTTTATTTTTCCATAAATCTCGACTGTTAGTTATTTCTTTTATCCGCTTTTTTAAGTTTTTAATTTGTTTGGCCCGATCACGTAATTTAGTTTTTAAATTATTAATTCTATTTTTGTAATTGTCTAACAGGGTCATTGTATTTCTGCCTTTAACTAAGAAATTGGTAGTCTTCGTTAATTAACTGACAGAAATATAATTATTTACATCATAAAAGTCTAGTTACATTTTTGTAACATAAAATCAACCTATTTTAACTAAAAATGGGGGGGAACTTTTTCTTATAAATGCTAACAGATTTGCCACCCCAG
>JAGLOJ010000192.1 GCA_023139045.1 Candidatus Sabulitectum sp. | reverse complement strand
CCACCTATGAGCAATCTTCTGTCAAGAGAGTATTGCGGAGAATTTTGCGGAATGTTCCAACCACCTATTCGGGATCAACGTAACAGTCGTCCCATTATACGATATTCGGCTGTCCCCATTCATTAAAAACGGCATCGTCAGCTAGGCAGACCCGCCATGGGCATTGCCGGGGTACAGTCTCTTTATTCCGCAAACTCTCTCAATATCAGATTGTCAAAATAACAGGCCAAATATATTCAAAAGGCGTAAGTCACGTAGGCGTTCTAGGCTGCCGGATTCCAAACCTCACCTGTCTGCAGCATTGCAAACATACATCGCGAGAGCTTATGGGCTGCAGCAACGACGGCAATTTGTTTACGCTTCTCCTGGCCACACTTGAACCTCTCAACCCATGAGCGAACGGTCGGATTAAACCGATTCATTCGATGAACTGCCTCGACCAATAACTGCCGAACAACACCAGGGCCTTGACGCGAAATATGTCCCAGCCGGCGCTTTCCACCGGAACTGTCCTCGCTGACGGCAAACCCGAAGTATGCACCGATCTGCTTGCTGCGGGAAAAACGCGAGACGTCATCAATCCATGCGACGACGGCTTCAGCTGTGCGATTAGCCACACCTGGAATTGTTTTGAGAACGATAACGCCAGGGTTATTTTTAGCCCGTTGATCAAGTTCAACTTCAACACGAGCAATCTGATTGTCGTAATGCGCTAAGTCTTCCAGAAGCATGTCTCGCTGAAGCGTTTCGCCTCTGGCATCCAACTCAACATCTCTTAACCAATGCAGATTCTTTTTCGACCAGAGATTTCGCGGTGCCGGAATATGATTGCGGCGAAGAATCGCACGAAGCTTATTTTTGATCCTCGTTCGTTTTTGTACCAATGTTTTGCGATGCTGAATAAGCATACGCCAGTCACGAACGTCGATCTTGGGCACGTAAACAGGTGGGATTAAGTTCAGCCCCAGAAGCTTGGCGAGTTTTTGTGCGTCGATGCGGTCAGTTTTTTTCTTTGTATTCCAGATTGCCCGCAGATGGTTCGGGTGGGCAACTACGACTCGCCGGGCAATGCGGCTGAGTTTTTCATGCCAGAATCCATAACCGTCGCAGGCCTCAAAAACCACATCGAAACTTCCGTTGATTTTTTCACGCAAGAATTTGCAGACTTCGGGGCTGTGACCTTTGACGATTTGTTCCTTGACGATTTTGCAGTTTGCGTCGAGAATACAGACAGCTGTGAAACGAAGGTGGACATCTAATCCGACAAAGTAGTGTTGTTTGGTTTTGATGTTCATGTGCAACTCCTATGGTTTGGGGTATCGATATGGGGCGACGGCCTGTCCGCCGACCCCGTCCTATCGTACCCCAACCTCTTTTAACGGGATACGATTCTCCCGATAGGATTGCTCATAGTTTCATTGAA
>JAGLOJ010000191.1 GCA_023139045.1 Candidatus Sabulitectum sp. | reverse complement strand
CCATTACCCATATCTTGGGTACTGGACACAGGGAGAAGACTTGTTATTTGGATCAATATGTGGAATCATTATTTTCCACATCATGGCTAAATCATCCAGTCGCTGTAAGCCAAGCCATAGGGACTTTGTTCCCGGTTCACCATCGCCTTTTCGGCCCAGGAATCCACCGAGACTGGCGAGCAGGCGAATGGCTTCGCGCAGGGGTGGGGGATTATCAGGCGGAATGGGATGTTGCGTTTTATAAGCCATCAGGGCTTTCCATTCGGCATCTTCAAAGAACACGGTGCAGGGAACGTCCGGCACTTCACGACCTAGTTTCGTTAGATAATAAATTCGCCATGCAACGACCATGTCTATTGCCAGACACGCTTCAATCCGCTCAGCACTACCCAGTTGTCGTTCTTCAATTTTACAACCGGATTTTAGGGTACGATGATAGACTTCGATGCCCCAACGGCCAGCGTACCAGGCAAGTTTTTGAGTAGCCTGTTCAAATATTGTCACTTTTATAGTTGTTAATAACATCCATTGCAATGGTTCTTTGACATCATCAGGACAATTGATTTCCTGCGCCAGAATCGCACACACTGTTAGCGGCTTGAGTTTGTTTTTACCTGATGGCGGTTTGAGGTGCACCCGGGCAAAACGAATTTCCAATTGTGCAACTCGCGCCTTGCGTTTTTTTTGGCGCGGCACCTGGATTTCCTGAACGCCACTAACAGCTTGCTCCTGGACATGTTTCCATAAGCGCCCATTATTTTCATCTAATAATCGATCATGGGTTGCCCGTACTAATAATTGGGGACCGCTCGGATCGTCTACCACCAGATTGAACAATTCAAAAATATCAGCTTCACGGTCTCCGACACTTACGAACATCGTATCCGGACATTTCGCCTGCAGTACAGCGACTGCCTGATAACTTTTTAACCATTTATAACTTTCTTTCTTTTCAATCGGTAATTGATGACGACGATGTTTTTTTCCAAAATCATCGGGGTCCCGGGCCCAACATTGCACGTCTAATAATCCTAACGGCGTTCCATCATTGTTGAACGCCATGGTATCATGGAGTAATAAGCCAATGACGCCGTTTGGCTGCGTGGAAATTGGTCCCAAATTTTCAGTCTCTGGATGGGTGCTGTAATTCAGTGATGATGTATCCTGTACGGCTAAGACAATTTTTTCCTGTTCGCATCGCCTCAGGGTTGCTTCATAGTGCGGTGCTAATATGGTATCCAGTGTATGTTGTTTATCATTCATAAAACGATACGTGGCTTTTGTTTTCGCCCGTGTCCGACAGGCTTGCGGAATATTCGCCTGCGGGCGTGCATAAAAATCTCGGGCAATGGTTAATAGCCGGTTCACTCGCCGCTTGTCACCGAATTGGGCGGAACCGAATTCTTCTTCGGCCCAGTCTGCTGAAGTATCTACCGTGCGCTTACGCCGTACTGTTCCTGCACTCAGTATAGCCCTGGCATTTTTGTGCAACGGATAAATATAAATATCCTTGACTGGAAGCGAATATTGATTATTTTTATCCTGTCGTCCGCGACCTTTGGTCTGCCCAACACAAGTCCAGTTGGCCGCTTTGTAGCACGTGCCTGAAAAACGGCCCTGTTCAACAAAGGTTTCTAACAACACCGGGGCAATTGCGTATTGGGCCAGCCAGTCGATTGTTAGTTGTTTTGCGGCCAGGGAAAGAACATGGGACGCTAGGTTTTTCACCTTAACTGTCGGCAAAATTAAAAAACGACTATTATTGACAATACGGCTTAAACGCTGTTGACGGCAGTTATTATCCCAGCTGATCCAACGGTCTCGCGCTGAAACACGCAAGGCTGCAGCACTAAATGCCAAACCGCCCAACGTTCCGTATTGTTCGCTTTCAATGAAATAGCGGATCTGGGCACCGCACAACGGTCCAGCTCCGAGATAATGATAGCGTTGCATCATCGCATTCCAACGTCGCGATTGGTCCCGGTTACCGGGCTTGATCCGAACCAAACTGATCTCGCCCAATTGCTGAAACGTGCATTGGACTGCTGTTGGTTCGGGAAAAGATATGTCGTCTTTCGGTGACGACGATCGCTTCAGATTCGGGTGCGGCTTGGGTGCTGGAAGCTCAATTTGTCCTTGTTGGTGCAATTTGAGAAGCGCAACCCGACAGCTTACTTCTTTGAAAGTACCATTCGGGCTGCGCCAGTCCAGCCATTCGCACACAAGGTGCGATAACTGTCGCCGGGACATGTCCGGCTGGCTGGCAATCGTCTCATTGATCTGTGTGATGAGTTTTGCTGATATATTTTTACCGTTTAATTGCACACAGACAACGTACAAAAAATTTTCCCCAGTGTCCAGTAAAAAATGTGGGACACGGTCAG
>JAGLOJ010000190.1 GCA_023139045.1 Candidatus Sabulitectum sp. | reverse complement strand
AGATTTTAAGTTACTTGGAAGTATAACTTATTGTGGTGAGTATGTGTTTTGAATTATGAGTGGATGATTGGAGAGACAGTGTTCGATGAAACCGGAAGTATTTTTAAGCATATTGTTCTGGGTGAAGATTCTGTTCTTGAATTAAAAAACATAGAATTCAAAGGAATAAGGATTTCCGGACCTCACAGAAACAGTATGGCAGATGAACTTGCAGCAATGGCAAATTCTCATTCCGGTGTTGTTCTGCTTGGCGTGGATGACAAGTCAAAGGAAATTTGCGGAATACCTGAAGACAAGCTTGATACTGTAGAAGCATGGCTTAGAGAAATAGCGAATGATTTAATTGACCCCCCTCTGGATTGCGTTATACTGAAGCAGTCTCTTGTTTTAAGGGATGGCAGTGAAAGAGTGATTATTCGTGTTAATGTTCCACGCAGTTTATTTGTACATAGAAGCCCAGGAGGGTATTTCCAGAGGATTGGAAGCTCGAAAAGGCAGATGAAACCAGAGGTACTGGCGAGAAAATTTCAGCAGCGCAGTCAGGTTCTTGGAAGATTAGATGAACAGACTGTTCCCCGTTCCCATATTGATGATCTGCATCCGCCATTGTGGAATCGATTCAGAACTGTATTGTCGCCGATCGATGACCAGGAATTTCTTAAAAAGATGAAACTGATATCATTTGACGATGAAGAACGGCTTTGCCCAACAGTCAGTGGGATTCTTATGGCTTGTGAAACACCTGAATCTTATCTCTCAAGTGCATTTATACAAGCTGTTTGCTACAGAGGAAAAGAACGGAATGCATCCAGTCAGCTTGATGCAAAAGATATTTCCGGTCCACTTGATCAGCAAATACGGGAAGCATGCAAGTTCGTTGAGCGTAACATGAGAGTCTTTGCGGTTAAAGCACCAAACAGAATTGAAACACCTCAGTTTTCAATGAATGCTGTTTTTGAAGCGGTTGTAAACGCAGTAGTTCACAGAGATTATTCCATTTACGGTTCCAAAATAAGAATACATATTTTTTCTGACAGGCTTGAAATATTCTCACCGGGAGATATTCCAAACACAATGACGATTGACAGCCTTTCACAGCGTCAATCAGTCAGGAATGAGCTTCTCAGCTCTTTGCTTGCCCGTTGTCCCATGAATGTAAATGCTGCAAACAGTCAGCGAAGCTACATTATGGACAAGCGTGGTGAAGGTGTACCCATTATTCTCACAGAGAGCGAAGAACTTTCCGGTATCAGACCTGTGTATCAGCTTATTGATAATGCAGAACTGAAATTGACAATTTTTGCTGCCCAATCACCACATCAGGAGTAAACAAAGGTAACATACACAGATAGACTCCAGGTTTCTTCAAATTTTGACATCTCTGAAAGATTAAGTATAGTTTTTGTAGGAATTCATTTTTTTATCACCAGCTTGAGGGGAAATTATGAGACTTGTTTCTGTTATTGCTCTAACAATATTGGTGGCTGTTGCATCCGGGGGAACTGAAGTTCTTATGGAGATCTCTGAAAAATTAACAGCCTGTTTTGATCAGGAGACCGGTACATTTGCTGATGGTGCCCATGACACATTGCTTGAAGCCCATTCCATGATAGACACTGCCGACTTGACAGGGGAACAGGAGCTTGCTGCACTTAAAGCAATGAACAGCATGGTTACTTACAACCTCGCCTGCCTTGAAGCTCTTCAGGGAAACAGTGAAGAGGCCTTGATCTGGCTTGAGGAATCTGTTGCTTCCGGTTATGCTGATTCTGAGTGGATGCTTCAGGATGAGGATCTCTCCAGCATCAGTGATGATCCAGAATTTGCTGAACTTGCTGCCGCTGCGGATGAGAATCATGTTGAGCATGACTGTGGTTCGTGTCACCATCGTGAAGGCTGTGAGGATGCTGAGTAAATAGCTGTTGCTATAGCGGAAAGCATAAATGCCCCCGGTCTCCTGAGTTATTATGTTGCTCACCGGGGGTTTTTCATATTGAGCAATTCACAATCAGGGAACGGGAGATTCGCTTGAGCAGTTTTACACATCAACTGAAGATCCATCAAGCTGAAAATCGTTTTGTCTTTGCCTTATCACTGCTCTGGCTGATTGGTGTTTCCTGCGGCGGAGAAAACATCCAGTCTGGTAACGATCAAACTGCGCATGGGGTCAATCATGCAATAGTGCGCAGGCTTACTGTTGTTGACTCAATCGGTACAGAGCTGGGGGACTCGAACTATGTGTTTGGCGCCGTCTGGGGCGTGACCATTGGTCCAAGTGGAGACATTTTTGTGGTTGACTGGATAAAATGCACCATTTTCAGATACTCGTTTGACGGTGATTTCATCCAGCGGATAGGTCGGAGGGGCAGTGGGCCGGGAGAAATGCATCAGCCCGGTAACCCGGTAGTCATGGATGATGGTTCAATCTGTGTTTATGATGGCGAACTAGTACCCCGTCAGCGAATTTAA
>JAGLOJ010000019.1 GCA_023139045.1 Candidatus Sabulitectum sp. | reverse complement strand
CAATAATTCAAGGGAACTTCCGTTACAACCTTCAATCAAAAAATGTTCCTACTGTTGAACCAGTGAATAACATGCGAAAGAAACCTCTTGTGGGAGTATGCTCGTGTCTTCTGGGTGAGCATGTTCGCTACGATGGTGAAATTAAGCTTGATCCCCGGGTGAAGTATGAAATTGGCAGGGAAGTGACATTCCTGCCGGTCTGCCCGGAAAATGAATCAGGAATGCCGGTTCCCAGAGAACCGATGGATCTCTTTGAAGTAGACGGTTGCATTCGTATGATTACACTGGAATCCAAATCAGACAAAACTGATATTATTACTGAATGGATGGAAAAAAAGCTTGATACGCTTTCACTGCTTAACCTCTGCGGTTTTGTGTTCAAAGCAAGATCTCCGAGTTGTGCTCTCTGCAGTGCAAATGTTCACAGAGAATCCGGAACAATTATGGACGGTACGGGTCTTTTTGCAGAAGCTCTTATGAAAAGATTTCCCTCGTTACCCGTTGAGGAGGAGGGAAGTTTGCAGGATGAGGTTCAAAGAACCAGATTTCTTGAGAAAGTTCTTCTTACCTGTCAGCTTCATGACAGGTGAATACCGCAGATTTGACCAATTCAACTCTAATCTCTTATTATCAGTGCAGACAAATTATTGCCGGAAGGTTGTTCTGACAGATCGGAGGATGTGCTTTGCTCAGAGTGGAAAATCTTTCAAAGGAATTTCGAAACGGCCGGGGAAGATCAGCCAAGACGGTTCATGCTGTAAAAGATCTTTCATTCCAGTGTAAACCCGGAGAAATTTACGGGCTTCTCGGGCCGAACGGGGCAGGCAAGACCACCACGCTCCGGTGTCTTTCCACACTGATAAAACCGACTTCAGGAAATGTCGTTATAGACAAGTACAATGTTCTTGAGCACGGACAGATCTTCAGGTCGAAAATCGCCTTCCTTACCTCGGATATGAAACTTGACGGATATTTCACTCCCGATTACATGATGAACTGGTTTGGCAAACTGAACAAGATGCAGGATGATGAGATTGAGCAGAGAAAGAAAAAGTTGTTCATTGATCTCCAGATGACTGACTTCATTCACAAGAAGATAGATCAGCTTT
Source organism: Candidatus Sabulitectum sp. (assembly GCA_023139045.1). Lineage (GTDB taxonomy): Bacteria > Fermentibacterota > Fermentibacteria > Fermentibacterales > JCC-6 > Sabulitectum. The sequence goes on along the minus strand of JAGLOJ010000019.1, from coordinate 2,394 downwards.
CCACCGGTATGAAGCAGAAGACTGCTGTAGCCATCAGCCTGATTCATGATCCTGAGGTTATTATTTTTGATGAGCCAACCAACGGTCTTGATATTGTAACCTCCAAGGCTGTTACGGATTTCCTGGTCGACCGTGCACAGTCCGGTAAGATCGTGATAATATCGACCCACAATATGACCATTGCCGAGAAGCTCTGTCACCGGTTTGGAATACTGGTAGAGGGAGAGCTGAGGGAAGAGGGAACACTGAGCGAGATTATCGAGGGCAGCAACTGGGATAATCTGGAGGATGTATTTTTCAGCTACATTATGCCCGGAGGTGATCATGTTTAAGGACAGCCTCATTATCCTGCACAAAGAACTCAGAAGGATATTTACAGACCGGCGTCTTTTATTCATGCTTGTAGTTCTGCCCCTTGTGATGCTTCCACTGATGTACTCCTTTATGGGCAAAGCCAACAAAGCAAGAATGGTTGAAATAAACACCTACTCATCCAGAATTGCCGTTTGTTCCGGAGCCGGAGGAGGAGAAGTCAGCAACTTGTTCTTCGAGTCTCTGGCCATGTTGAATGCTCATATTGAGACTGCCGACCTCCAGCAACTTGATTCTCTGAAACAGAGGGTGATTGACAAGGATCTTGAACTGCTTATCGTGATGCCTGAAAAGATGGACGGGCGTATTCTGGACAACTCTGTCTTTGATTTATCCATTTTCTACAATTCTACAGGCGACTATTCAAACTTTGCTTTTGATCAGGTGGATATTGCTTTTGCAGCAGTAAATGATGCTATTGTAAGGCTGAGGCTCATAGAGAGTGGTATGTCGGAAGATATGCTGACGGCATACACAGTCAATCAGTACCTTGCCGCCGACGAAACTGCTGATCTTGCTGAAGAAGGCAGTGTGATGGGTAAATTGATCGGTATTATGATGCCATTCTTTATTGTGATATATCTGTTTGCCAACTCCATGAAAGTGGGTCTGGACAGCGTTGCCGGTGAGAAGGAGCGTGGAACACTGGCCATGTTGCTTGTTAATCAGGTCAGCAGGCTATCCATAGTTCTGGGAAAAATGATCTCAGTGATGGTGGCGGCGATTGTGGGAGCCGTGAGCTCTGCAATCGGACTTAAAATAGCCTCCCGTTATCTGATGGACATGACAAGTAACTCGGGAGCATCTATTACCGAGTACACTATGGGTTCTACAGCAGTAATCCAGTTCGCCATTGTTGTTATTCCTCTTGCCATTCTAATTTCCAGCCTTGTTCTGCTTATCTCTACCTTTGCCCGTAATGTGAAGGAGGGCCAGGGCATGATAATGCCTGTATATATCGCAGTGATGGTTATGGGCGTTACTACGATGCAGACAGGTGATATCCCTCCGGAGTGGATGAGGATGGCTCCTGTCTTCAACTCCCTGGTGGTTCTTAAAGATATTTTCATGCAGAATGCTCTGTGGGGTAACATCCTTTTCACAACGACAACCAGCCTTTTTGTATCAGCAGTTCTGATTTTCATCACGCTGAAAATGTTCAATGATGAGAGGGTTCTGTTCAGGATTTGATCAGAACAGTCGTGGAGAATGAGGTAAGATGCCAGGACTCATGACCAATGGTGTGAATCTCTATTTCGAAGTTCGTGGAGAGGGTCAACCGCTTCTGATGATCGCCGGCCTTGCAAGCGACTCACAGAGTTGGCTGCCTGTTGTGGATGAGTTATCTGATCACCGCAAGCTTATCATTCCGGACAACAGAGGCGCCGGGCGAACAAATCCCTTGAATGCTGAAACCAGTATTGAGAAAATAGCCGATGACTGTATTTCTCTCATTGACTACTTGGAATTGCCATCTGCCGATATCCTCGGCCATTCAATGGGTGGTTTTGTAGCGCTTGATCTGGCAATCCGTTACCCGCATCGTGTTTCAAGGCTGATTCTTGAAAGCACTTCCGCCTTCTGCTCACCGCGGAATAATAAACTTTTTTCCGACTGGAGCAGGTACCTGCAGGATGGAATGACTTCTGAACTGTGGTTCAGAAACGTGTTCTATTGGATTTTCTCGGAAAAATTGTTTGCAGATGAGCGTTTACTTCAGAGCACAGTTGAATCGGCAGTTCAATATCCCTATCAGCAAACTGCAGAAGCTTTTAATAACCAGGTTACAGCTATAGGAGAGTTTAACTGCCTTGAGGATCTGAAGAAGATCACCTGTGAAACTCTGGCGGTTTTCGGGGGAGATGATCTTCTCTTTCAGCCAGACGAAAATTCCAGAGTGTTAACTGGGATTCCTGGAGTTGTTGTTTCCATTGTAGTACTCTGTCAGGTATTAAGTGTCGGTATAATGCGCCGCTATTCTGAGTTCCATACTAACGTTGGGACGCACTCGGTTGCTGACTC
>JAGLOJ010000189.1 GCA_023139045.1 Candidatus Sabulitectum sp. | reverse complement strand
AGATCAGGGGCTCTTTTGCGTTTAAAGAGTGTTTGGAATGGTGTGGATTATAAAGAAATTGTGGAAACAGTTATCTTTTCAAAGAAAGAGCATGTATTTATGGAGAAATAGAGTGTGAAATGAACCAGAAAGACCAGATCAAACTGGAGCATGTGATGATAAAGAATTGAATAATCCATAACATCCATTCATAAAAGCCTGATACAGAAACGAAGTATACCAGTTCATACTGGACATGAAAACAGCTGAACCCGGTGAATTCTCAAGAAGCACTGAGTCTTCACGCTGGAGCCAAGGTGCCAGCATCACAAATACGTGCTGTAGCGCAGGGAATTGGTTCAGATATTGTTGAGTGGTCTTCTGTACAAGAGGAGTCTCGGAACAAGGAAGTACCAACAATGTATGTTTCTTATGATGGTACTGGTGTGCCCAATGCGCAAGGAAAGCAACCTGATGGATCTTCCGCTTAACACGAGAATTAAAGCTTGAGTGTGTTTTTACCTCATCCAGCTTTGACAAGGATGGTAACCCTCTGCGGGATGCAGAGTCCACGACTTATGTTGCCACCTTCAATCCGCGGCTGAATTTACACCAATTGAAGATCGAAGATTAATATTCCCGGCCCCTCCATTGAGTCCCGTCCCATTTTCGTTGTGCTATTCAGATTCGGACCTCCGATCGGAGATCGGAATGGTGAGTTTATCCCGAGCGAAGAAGTGAGTCGAATGGAATCCCGTCGGGGGTACCAAATCTCAGGATTTTCGATTTTTTCAGAAAACAGCTCTTACTGAGCATGAGGTTCCCGGTACTCATCATCATGGCTTGAAAACCCCGATAAGTACCATATCTCTGTAAGCATGCCTTTAACAGAAGACTCCTACGTCCCCGAAAGGGCGCACTCTTTCTTCGCAAATCTTCTCCCGGAAGGTCCGGTACGAGAGCATGTAACGAAGATGATTTCGACTACCAGCATTGGTCTCCCGTGTAAATGTTTCGGCGATGATACCTGATTCAACAATAGAATGACAACGCTGTGGCGTTCATGATGAAAGGGCGGACACCAATTCAAATAGAATCGTCCCGCCCTACATTAATTAAGTCCATATCTTTGACGTTACTACAGAGCCTTAATCTGCCCCCAGGTGGTTTTTTCCAAGCTGGTGACGACGGTGTCGAAGCTCCAGACGATGTCAGTGGTGGTGGCGCGACCGTAGTCGTCTGCCAGCCCGGCGGCGACGGTGCAGGTGATGGTGTCCAACGGGAGGTCGCTGTCCGGGGTAAAGGTGCAGATGACATCGTTGGGATCAGTGTCGTCCACGACCAACGTGCCAGCAATCGCCCCGGTGTGAGCGATTCTCGTCAGGCTGCTGCTGGTTTCGTTGGACTTGGCACCGTCCTCGACGCTGAAAGCGATGGTGGAGGTGTCAACGCCAAAGCAATCGTCGGTAACGTGGAAGACGATGTCCGAGGTTACCGGAACACCGGTGGCTCCGTCTGCGGGAACCTGTCCACTAACCTCCGGCGTGGCAAGGTCTTCGGTGCCGTTGAGCCGGAGCATGAAAGTTATAAGAGGGGAAGTCCAGCTGTTGCCGCTGTTGTAGGATTCAGCAGCAATACCACCATCCCAACGACACAACCAGGCGCCGGTGCCATTGTGGTGAAGCGAGAGCCAGTAGGTGGTTCCATCGCTGAGGAAGCAGTAGTCCGCCGGGGCGAGAACTACCTCGACATGATTTATGTCGTAGCCAAAAAAGTCATCACCAGTATCGGTAACGGTAGCCGTAACACAGAGCTGTTCCCAGAGGACGGTGCCGGGAAGTCCGCCGTTGTCCTCGTGAACTCTGATATCCATGGTACTCGTACCACTCATGAAGAGGCTCCACCACTCGATGCTTTCCAGACGGCTGGGGTTGGTGAGGGAGAAGTCATCAGCCATGTGCCAGTAGCCGTTGTAGTTGCGGGCGTTGACAATGGTACCGTTGTAGGCTTGATCGAAGAGAATGGCTTTGCTCAGGGGTGTCGGCGCAAGATAACTGGAAGAGGTGGAGGAGAAGTCATCGGGAGCAAGATCGGCAATAGAATCCACGGCAAAAGACACTGCCACTAGCAGCAGCAGAGCGGAAAGTTTACGCACGATATGTTTCCTTTCGTTGGATCGAACAGGGTTTCAGGGGGGCAATTACCTTCCCCCGAACGGCAACTCAAAATAATAGGAAAGTGGATTTCCCGCAATAGCATTACCTGCTCCCTAAGACTGCCTTCAACCCGGATATAAGC
>JAGLOJ010000188.1 GCA_023139045.1 Candidatus Sabulitectum sp. | reverse complement strand
GCCTATATGTTTTATGACAGGGCAGTCCTCGGGAGCTAACCGTTCCACTTTGCCCGCATCTCCTGCCAGCTGACTCCGTTTAATGCATCTTCAGCCATGCCCGATGCCTGGCTCGCCTCTTTACCCCATATCCCCAGATCAAAACTCGTCACATATTCCTCGCTTACAGCACCTCCACCACATACAAACGGGATATTCAAACCCAGCTCCTTCAACTTTGCCGCGATTTTTGGGAATGCCGTCATAGTCGTTGTCATCAATGCTGTCCCGGTAAGCATCACCGGGTGATGAAGCTTGCACGCCTCAACCACTTCATCAACCGGCACATCAGCGCCAAGATTAATCACATCGAACCCGGCAGCATTCAACAGAGCATTAACAATCACCTGCCCGATGTCGTGGATGTCACCTTCGGCTGTGTGTGTAACTACTTGGGGCTTCTTTTCGACAGCCTTCCCCATCTTATCTTCACAAAGATTTATTCCGGCGATCATGGTATCGGATGAAAGAATAACCTGAGGAAGAAAATATATGCCTTCATCCCACAAACGACTAACCTCTTTCATGCCTGCAATCAGCCCTTCATCGGTAACTTTCAGTGGACTTCTTGTTTTTAGAGCCTCTTTCACCACATCTTCAATTGACTCTTCATCACCGTTTACAACACAAAAGGCAACCTTTTGCAAAAGCTCATCTTCGGAAATTTTTCGAATTTTCGGACGTGCAACCTCAATGCTGATATCGTATCGAGTAAAAATTCTGGAATTATCTGCTGAATATTTCATTGCGTCCCCATGATTCGCTTTATTACAAAATTATTCCTTTGTATATTTACCCCGTGTATTGTTTTTCTCATGCATTTACCAGCTTTTTTACTCGACATGTGTTTGTGTACCAGGAAATCGAGTTCTTCCATATTGAGGTCGATTCCTTCGAGAAACAATCGAAATCGCCAGTTCCGGCCTTCACACTCCAGCGCCAGTTCCTTGATAAGCCCGGGATCTGTCTGCAGTCTCATAACACCCCGCACAGAACGCCCAGCCAGCTCAGGTAAAGCGCAGCAGGTGCAGAACCGCAGTCGAGTTGAGCGCCCTGGTTTAATACCCACCAAGGTCTCTCCTGCCGCAAACCGAATGATCAGTATGCCGATGATACCAACCTTCACCGCAGGGAGAAGACCCGATGAGAGATCCACAACCCACATGTTAATATTACTGCCTGACGGGGCTTAACGCCAGTGCAAAGCATTTCTCTCTCCCCCCCTCATTGGAACCAGGAGGCTCATCTGCCCTCACAGCTCTGTGATATGGAAATATGAGAGAAGGGAAATTTGTCGATACCATTATTTGATGTGGTATGATAAAAAAGCTCGCATACTTCTTTGGAATGCTTGCATTTTTCTTCTACATACCTGGCAATTCCAGCATCACTCTTCCTCTCCGGTCGGCTGTCCAGCAGCTATCCAGCTGAGATACAGGAGTATGTATTTGATCTCAGTATGGAAAAACTCGCGGAAAACTATGAACCGTGACTTGATGAGGTAAAGCAGCGGATTTGATCGACTTCTGAGGCTGGCCGCAAGATTTACCTAGCGGTTGTTTGGACCCAGTGGTCTTCTGAATGGAGTCTTGAATTCCGGCTAACGCCGGGGCACGCGTAGATTCAGGCTATGTTGTTCTCCTCAATTTCCAGTTGCTGTGAATTGTGTTGATACAACTGATACTCCAAGTGCAAGGGTTTTTGCCAAAACTGGCCATTTTGCATGCATATCTATCTATACACCAAATATACACTTATGTCATTGCAATATAAAGAGTCATGAGTTACTCAGCAGGCCCTAAATACAAATCCTTAATGAGAAAGGCAACCTGACTTATGAATTCCTGACCTTGAGTACATGTCTGTTCTATCCACTGACAGTACACATCTACAGCATTGTAATTCTTCTTGTCTGGGAAAAGCCATCAGCATTTATTGTACAGAAGTAGATGCCCCTCTCAACCCTTCGACCAGACCTGTCCGCTCCATCCCAGACTTCAGTATGGATACCAGCAGTGAACAGACGATCAGCGATATCTATGATGTGACGGCCAGTAAGATTGTAGATACTAAGCCTGACATTCATAGCTTCAGCTGTTCTATAAGAAACATTCACTGCAGAAGTGGAAGGGTTTGGACAAAGCGAGTACAGCTCAAGCAAGAGGGATGGAGCAGTGCCTTCGCCTATACCAAGCTGATTGAAGTAGAATGCACCCATATCAGCCCTTGTACCGTCAGGATCCAGAGGAGAGGCCGGGTCACCTGCATCAATGCATGGGGAGCCGGCAGTCAGATGATAATCATCTGCAGAAGCGTTCACAAAAACAGGATCGTCCGTGATATTTCCTGTGCCGGACATACTCTGTGAGATACAGGAATAGTTCAATGAACAGGCTCCGCCACCGTATATACTTGCATACTGTGTGTTATCACTGGATATATTGAAGTAGATTATATTATTAACACCTGAAATAGTTGAACCGCTGCCCAATGTACAGATACCCCCACCGGTATTGCCTGTATTGTTGTAGACGATTGTGTTGTTGACTAGATTTACACTGGAATTTTCTGAGGCCATGATACCACCACCGGGATCGTTCTGTTTATTCGCGTAAATGACGCAATGTGAAATGAGTGCATTGGAGTTTAAGCAGTGAACCCCACCGCCGCCGCAAGAGCTTCAAGAACCACCCATATAGCCTTCATTGCGACTGATTTCAGAATTGAGAATCTCTGCATCATTGCACCCATCTAGATAAACACCAGTACCCCTGGAATGATTGTTTGCATAATTGTCTGAGATAAGACATCCATCAATTGTGACAGAAGCATTCTTTGCATAAACGCCTCCTCCATAAACGCCCATTTCAGCGTTCGTAATTTTACAGTTCGTTAGAGAAAACCCCATCGCACCGTTGTAGGCGTTTATACTTGCGAAGAAAATACTACTGTATGGGAGAAGGCAATTGTCAACAACGCAGAAACCAAGTTCTGCAACAGGTGCTCCGCTGATGAAGTGAAGACCGCCCCACCTGTGACTGGCAATAGGTTGCTGCCGAAGAAAGCAGATGCTGTCTGCCATAGTACCCATTGCCTCGAATTCACCGGAGATAAGCCATTTAAAATTGCCTTTGTGTAGAAATGTAGTACCGGGTGCAATAGTCAGAGAAGTACCCGATGCCACAGATATTTCCCCTACTACATGGTATGTTCCCGGCCCCAGTGTTCCAGATTGAGGACCACTTATTTCAGTTTGAGCGTAAATTGGTGAAACCAAAATAAGTACGGTAATTAAGCGCATTGCTTTCGACATTTCAATCTCCTTTCTTGAAAATATTCCGTGATTATACTGTATCATTTATGCTTCACGCCTTCCCGTCAGCATGTCTATTTTATTTTTATATTAAATAGTTTTTTGTACTCATTTAGATTAATGCCGTTATCCCAGAGAGTATTAAACAGAATACTCATTGCACTGGCCAGAGATGGATGATCCACAAGAAGCATGGTCAACGGTGTTATTGTGGATTCACTATTTCTCATAGCAATGAGTACATATCTCCTGTCAAATACTATCATTTTAACAGGCAGTTGCTCCAGGAATCGAACCTGCAGCCCAGCTTCAATGCTTATCTCACTGTGAGGCAGATAGAGGTCTTCAGGGCTTTTATCCTTGTACTCATAAATCACTTTACAGAGTATACCACTGGAAAGTTTCGAAATCTGTTGATCCTCCTGCTCTTTCCGCTTTTTCGCTAAATTCTGGTAAGCATAGGGAGGTTTTGAAAAAGAAAGTATCTCAAATTCTGCATTTCTCACCAAAGATGTATATCTCTCATGAATTGAAGGAGCATCTTTAATATATTCAATATAGTCCGATACATCAGCATTTTGTGACCCAAGCTCATATATGGGTGAAAGTGTAGAAAGCAGGGATTCTGCCAAATCGACTTTTCTGGCGTGTTCCAATTCACTCTCTTCTAAAAGAATATCGAACAACCTCTTTGGAGCAACCGCCTGATACTTCTTACTTCTGCCGATTCTTTTTTCAATACACATACCTCTCAGGATCATTTTCTGAGCAATTTCGTAAATTTTAGTTCTTGGTACACCAGTCAGTTCGTGAATCTCCATAGCACTGAGTTCCCTTTTTTCCAGCAATGCTCTGTAAATTTTCGCAATAGTCTCAGACATGCCCAATTGTTCTAACTTGTTGTACACTTCCATCATTGTGTCAACTACCTCTTTCGTTTTTGTGATTAGACAGCACAATTCCAATCACATGTATTCGTTTCTGCTCCTTGATGGTAACAGTTGCACATACATGTATATTCATTTAGTCAACCAACTCGTTTCAGACCTACCTCCCATTCCAGTTCACGACTACTTGAAATGCTACCACGATTTCCCTATCTCTCCCGGAATGAATCGCTTCTTTCTTCGTGTATACTTCCTATCTATCAAATCCTCCATGTAATCTTGCTTCCATCATGTTTGATGGATACAAATCTCATTAGTCATAATTTGGCTATTGCAATTACATAATACCTGCAAGCATCCAGAAAGATGCATCGATGAAACTCACAAGGTATTATTACATATATCATTTCACAACAACAATCTGTCTTGTCATATGCTCGCCGGTACTTGTGGTTAATCTTATGAAGTAGACTCCCACTTCAGCAAGGCTCATATTCTGACTGAAACCGGTATCGAACAGGCCTACGGAACGACCTGCAACATCAAAAATATGCAAAGTTCCGCTCATTCCTGCCGGAAGAGTGCTGGATACAGTGAAAGCACCGTTTGTAGGATTGGGCCAGACGCCAAGAGTAGAATATGGTGTTTCCTCTTCATAGATACCAGTGGTAGAGAAACTTCGGAATGCTGCATTAACAACCTTCTTCGAAGTTGTGTTGACAACGAAAGAGGCAAGATCCAGATCGTCCAGAATGTGTTCAGATGGATTCAGTATGTAGGATTTGGTTACCTGTATAGTCTGGGGATAGGGTCCCGTAAATTCAATTGCAGTTCCCGTTGTACCGCATGGGAAAACCTTTGGTATGTAGTGCAGTGTTTCCCCGCTGTATTCCTCGAATGCCGGAGATGCAATCGCATTCGACTGCACTATAGCACTGTAGAGTTTGAGTGGTGAAGTTCCCAGATCCTGTTCTGCAGTCAGGGTGTAAGTGATTGATCCACCGCAAGAATCCCCGACTATCACAGTTTCGATGTTAAGGTCTGTAGGTATTGATAAACAATAATCAACTTTAGGTGTCCATAATTCCGGGTAAAACGGCATCCCGCATTCCACATAGACACCATCTGCAACAAAAGTTGGTACTCCTCCACCGTCCCAGTATGTGTTTAGGAGATGAGTTTTGAACCCATTTGATTCAGGTCCGTCTTTAAACCAGATCATTGGAGCCATCTGGCCCTGTGCCAAATAGCCATCAATGAAAGAATAAACAGCGCCCGCGCTGCTCGGGCAACCGCTTCAATATATGGATGTGAATTCGCCGAAAAGTACAACCCTGTCTGCTGCAAATGCAGCGATTGCAGAAATAGCCAGAGCAAGAATTGCCAGCCTCATAGTATCAACCCCCTTTCAAGTACTTGTAGCCTTCTTCTTAACCGGGAACAAAATGTCATGGGCTACCCCATATTCCTCCACCCCTGGCTGGTGGCCCCGGGGCCACCAGCCAGGGGTGATGGGCTGGGGTGGGGGTACCACCTGAACAGTTTTTGATTATCTGGAGTCCACTCTTAAATA
>JAGLOJ010000187.1 GCA_023139045.1 Candidatus Sabulitectum sp. | reverse complement strand
TTAAATTCGCTGACGGGGTACTAGAGCCGCTCCAGTCAAAAGTGTGTTCAACCACTCCTGTTTCACATAGGCCCTGAATCCAGTAGAGCTCCTTTTCCCAGATCATTATAGAGTTGTAAGGCTCGGTTACTACAGAGATAAAAAAGCCAGCATAACCTTCGTTGATCATAGCATACAAGTAGTAAGGAATTTCAACTTTGACACTGTCCGTTCCGTCCGGGACAAAATAAATAGCTCCGATATCTGGTGTACTATCTGTTCCTGCTGTGAACAGCGTTGATTCCCATTGAGGATATGAGGCAGCCATAATTGCGCCGCTTGGAGCAAAAGACCAACCGTTACTTAACCAGCCTTCGGGTAGTGAGGAAAAGTCCGTTTGAAAGATAACTGTGTCAGCCGATGCGTTGAGAGTCAGGAAAAGACAGCATAAGATAATGAGAAATGTTTTCATTTAGCCCCCAATGCTGAGCGCAAAACCATACATACTAATATTATTGAACTCCATAGTAATTTCAAAGGGGTATTTCACCTGTGGGGCGTTCAATCTGAAAAACTCTTGAAATGAGTTCCAAAAGCATCCACTACGGGGTGCCGAGTAGAACCTCTTCTATAAGACAGTAGAACTCCTTCTACAAAAAGTTTGAAAAGTATCCACTATGGGGTGCTAATCCATTAATTCCTATCTAGCTCCCATGATCTATTTCTGTCTTTGAAATAATATGCTTCGCAACTTCCGTATTACTTGGTGACACAGAAGCATATGCATAGCAATCAGCGATACCTGCAGATACTGTATAGCCCTTAACATTATAACCAGCAAAAATGGTGTTCACTGATCCGATAAGTTTACGCATTCCCATTACTGCTTCATTTGGAACGATGAACCCAAGCAGAGGACTAAGGCACCAATCGCCATTTTCAAGATGGACTCTTTGATATCCTGAAAAAATAGTACTCTGGATTGAGTACGGTCAGGTTTAACAATAATTTGCATGCCTGATAATCTTGAATCGCTCAGAAATTGCAATTCATCACCATTTTCAGCGAGTATGCCATTGAAGCTAGATTTAGCAATAAGAATGGTATTTTGCTGAATGCAGTACTTGCTATTGCACATAACTACCTAACTACCTGCTGTTTCATTGACTCATTAGTAGTAATATAGTAACTTTGCAAAAGACTAAAAGTAAAATTCATAGCAAGACCGCTACGAGCTGTCGCATTGATTAGTTCTAAACATATCCACTATGGGATGCCCGAGGATGATGCGTAATAGTCAACAATTGACATTCAGGGAAAACTGAGAATTGCAATATCTAACTTACGGAGTGTCTATTTTTTGTTGGGGGACTCCCTTCACCAGTCTTGACTTCTATCAAAGCAGAGATAATATTGCCATTGCGGTTGAGAGGGCTGCCATGGCGGTTCGTTGAACTTTTGTTCACTTGGCTGCATTTTTCTTTTTCTGGAGGGCATAAATGCATCTGTTGTATCTTGATGACTCTGGATCAGCCCCGAATCGGAATGAGCAATACTTCATCCTTGGGGGACTCTCAGTCTTTGAAGCTCAAGCACATTGGTTCACTTAAGAGCTAGACACGCTTGCTGAAAGCATTGATCCAAAGAATCCACAGAGTGTTGAATTTCATGCTTCAGAAATATTCTCTCGAAGAAACGCACCTTGGAAAGGTATGAGCCGCGAGGAAGCAAAAGGTATTATCAAGTCAGTTTTAAAAATACTTGCTGATTCATACGATAGTGCCAGAGCATTTGCTTGTATCGTTCACAAGGACTCTTACCCTGGGCGAGATCCAGTTGAATTGGCATTCGAGGACCTTTGCAGTCGTTTTGATATATATCTTTCCAATCTTCGTGATTCTGGATGAGTCGGCTCATGAAACATCATTGCAAGGCATGGCAAGAGATTTTCGTACGCTTGGTACAAGGTGGGGAGTTCTTCGAAACCTTGCTGACACTCCTTTCTTCGTCAACTCAAAAGCTTCCCGACTTGTTCAGATGGCAGATCACATAGCGTATGCAACATTTCGCCGATATCAAATGTGTGATGCTCAATACTTTGATATTATATCAAGTAAGTTTCACAGTGTTGGTGGCGTTATTCATGGACTTTCTCACAAAGAGAACGAGAATCCCGAGTGCATGTGTATTGCCTGTTTAAGTCGTCGCCT
>JAGLOJ010000186.1 GCA_023139045.1 Candidatus Sabulitectum sp. | reverse complement strand
TGCTACTTTTGTCGGAGGCGTCAAGAGTTGGCTCATCTAGAATAAGAATTGGCGGATCCTTAAGAAGAGCAAGAATAATAGCCACTTTCTGCTGCATCCCTCTGGATAGATTATTGACAGGTTCGTTTCGTTTATCGGAAAGTTGAAAGAGATCAAGGTAGTAAGTCATCTTTTTAGAAATGTCTTGCTCACCCAGATGATTCAAGTAGGAAAAGTATCGAATGTTCCCTTCTACCGTCAGAAAGTTGTACAGATTCCTTGCCCCTTCAAGAACGACCCCTATCTGCCGGGAGGGTAAGGCTTTGTCATTGTCGATAGATTGGCCATTAATTAATATTTCACCTCTATCTTTGGTGACTAATCCACATATGTTCTTTATTAATGTAGTTTTACCAGCACCATTTGGTCCTATAAGGGAAGTAATTTCACCACTTGCAATATCTAAGTTCAAATTATCGATGGCAGCAAAATACTTTCCTTTTTTCTTGTAACATTTTGTTAAATTTCGTATCTCAATGCGCATTAATAATACCCTTTCATGCAGGATGGTATTTCATACTCAAGCCTGTCCAAAACAGATTTTCACATAAATAGAAAAAGAGGAGCCCTTCTCCGCTTGAGTTAGTGGGATTCGAGTGCAAACAAAAATCTTCTGCTCGAACAAAAAGGGGAAGTGCTAATATGGTTCGTTGCGCAAGTTTATTCAATCAGCTACTTCAGCAGTTTCCCAAGCAGGATTTTCAAAGACTCGTAAATAAGCACCAGACAAAGAGAAATGCAAAAGGATTCAGTTCCTGGAGCCAGTTTGTTTCCATGCTATTCTGCCACTTCGCCAGAGCGGACTCACTCAGGGAGATCAGTTATGGCCTTACATGCTGTATCGGAAAGCTCAGTCAAACATATGCTCTTGGCATAGAATGTCACGGAAACGGGTGTCCTTCTGTCTCCATCTACAGTTACTCTATACATCATGGTTTTCCCTGATCATCTTCACCGTTTCCATGTTCCTCTTCCCTCCCTCCGCAAGCAACTCAGCACAGACAAGCAGGGGTGGGGCAATAGGGGTCTGGTTTATTCGGAGAGCTTCTCCATCCCAGAATCGATCCATTACAGTGAGGTTACCCCGGGGATCCGCTCTTAATTTCAATGCTGTTGCCAATTCGTGAATATCTCCCCGCATGTAGAGCACTCCATGCTCAGGATGGAGGTATTTCGTCAGTACTGCTGCTGCGGTTTCTCCACCGAGGATTGCACCATAGCGGTTGAGATCTGTCTGGAGCCACCAGTTTCTGTCGGGAGCGGTGAACCGCCTGGGATTGAGCTTCGGGCGTATTTCGGTGGGGTAAGCCTCCAACCACTTACTTACCAGTTTGTCGCGGTTCATTATTTTCCGCTTGTGTTTGTACACTCTGATATATCCGAGAAGTTTGAGATCTCTGAATGCCCACCCTACGGTCCCCAGTGCTACCCCTGCCAGATCAGCAACTTCCCTGTAGGTAAGGTTAACTGCATCTTCGTTTGTAAGCAGAGCGAATACCACCCGGAGCTTTGTGCCCACGAAAGCATTTGCCGGTCTCCCATTCGCTGTTTCCTGTGGTCTGTTTCCGGTCTTATGGACAAGGACAAAGGGATCCTCCTGGGTGAGGTAAATATTTCCCAAAGTGTCAATGAACTGGATATTCCTCTGCTTGAGTTCTGTCGCAGTCCTGTCCGTTATTGCATGGGTTATCAGGATCACCGTTCTGTTGGCTGCGTTCAGGTAGAATTCCATGGCATCGATCATTTTGGGGTTGATATTCATGTTGATTACAACAGCATATTCACGGAGTATTTTCTTGAAGCTCACCAGGGCGTCATAACCAGTTCCCTTACCTGTGAGTACTTCCCATTTCACTTTATAGTCCCCTACAGGTACCTCTTCGCGTAGCTTCTGAAGAGCTGCCTGCAGAGTTTCCTTTTCCCGTTTCTGCTGAATCATTTTCATGACCGTCCCATCCTTTGTTCATTAATATGACCTGTTCATCATTGCTGAACATAGCATATTCATGAACATGAAGCATGCCTACAAGATACTATATGATTTTGTGTCATATATTTACGATAGTTATTGCAGTTAGAATAGGTAACAGTGATTCAGATATTTTTTGTAATAGATTTAAGAATAATTCCTGTTTTATTACTAGTAATATCTTAGGTAATAGTAATAGCGATATCATTTTCGGTAGTCTTTTCGCATAGGTGCTAAGGCCCGGTGAACCAGTTCAGTTACTTGCTGGTGAATTCGCACTGGGAGTGGCAAAGGCCGATGAAACAGTAATGCCACATCAGGAGTGTGCGCTATGTGTGCGAATCGAGGAGATACCAGTAATCAAGACTACTGATATACCCTCTGCCTGTAAGGAATTATATGCTATTGAAGTATGGTGGAGGCGACGGGATTCGAAGCTGTTGCAGTGCTACATGTTACAGCATACAGAAGCACTACATAACCATAACAAAACCAGTACAATTCCTTGCAAAACCAGACACTTACAGCGAGAGGAAATTCCTCAGAAAAACAAAACCCTTACACTTCCCGAACACAAAAAAGACAGTTCACTGCACTTAAAGTGTGCCGTATGTGTGCACTTCGAAAATGTACCGCTCGATCTCAAGCTGGTAATAGATGCCTGGTCGGAATTACCGGGAGCAATCAGAAATGCAATCATGGCAATGATACAAACTCTAAAATATACGATCATGTCTGATAGAGGAAAGTGAGCTTTGTTTGAATCTGTTCTTGGTTGGCTCCGTAGAAGATAATAATCGGGTTTCTGGTAGATAGCTAAATCACTCCATATACCTTAGAGGTCACTGAGAACAATACATATATTGTACACTATCAAATTCGTTACAATATTTATGTTGTGTTGCTTTCTCTTTGGTACAACATTATTGTTGTACAGAATCGGAAAGTTGTGTATACTCAACTTGGAGGTGAGAACAATGAAAAAGGAGAAGCTAATGCTTGAACAGCTTGATTCAAGCTTAAAAAAGTATGCACCCTTGCGTTATGCAAGGATACCCTTTAGGGGCTGGATTCGAGCCATTCGTGATGCTTTTGGGATGACTGCAAAGCAGCTGGCAAACAGACTTGATTCAACTCAGCAAAATGTAGCTCGAATTGAGCAGGATGAATTAGCTGGAGCAGTGACAATGAAAACAATGAAACGCGTTGCACAGAGTCTGGATTGTACTTTTGTATACGCCTTGGTGCCAAACTCAACCTTGGAAAACACAATAAGAAAGCAGGTTGAGTTTGTTGTCAAGCAACATCTCTCGAAAGTATCGCACACAATGCTGCTTGAAAGTCAAGGCCTAAGTAATAAGGAGCAGGAAAGAATATACAGGCAAATGGTTGAGGAATACTTAGAAAAGCTGCCTTCCTATATATGGGACGTTAAATGAACCAGTTTGCTTATCCTGAGGGAGCAACACCATTGGACGAAAGCGAAATCAATGGTTTAGTACTTACTCATATCACTACTAGATCTCAGCTTGATCGCTGGGAATTCGATAACATCCTTGAGGCAGTGTCTTGGTTAGATAGAACAAAACCAAAAGACATTTTAAACGAGCATTTTGTGAAGACACTTCACCGAAAAATGTTTGGAAGTGTTTGGAGATGGGCAGGCCAATTTAGGAAAAGCGAAAAGACGGTTGATGGACCTTGGCTTGAGATTGGAACAGGTCTTAGAAAACTGTGCGATGACACTCAATACAAGATTGACATCAAATCAGAATCGAGTGATGAAATTGCTATTCGATTTCATCATAAGTTAGTTTGGATCCACCCTTTCCCAAATGGAAACGGACGGCACGCAAGGTTATTGACGGATACACTCCTTGCAAACGTCCTGGATAGACCCCCATTTACTTGGGGGAGAGGAAATCTTACCAAAGATGGCGCTACTAGATCTGATTACATTACTGCTCTCCAGTTAGCAGATAGAGGTTTCTTTGATCAGCTTCGTCAGTTTGTTAGAAGTTAGCACGTAAAACTACCTCTTGAATATCCTCCTCCTGGAATCCCTACTTCCACCGACAGACACCATGGCGCCGGTGGCGGACCCGGCAGGTTGATGCTGTTCATGTCAGCTTCCTTATTCGAGTACAGATTCCCTATGCGTCACGAGAGTGGCCAGATTTGGCCGGATTTGGCCAGCTATGCATCACCGCGCTCCTCCCTGTGAACGACGGTACAACGTGGCACGCCCTTTTCCGTGACGCTCAACAATGCCGCGATCTTCCAACTCGGCCAAGTCGCGCCTTGCCTGCCGCTGGCTGACACCGGTGACCGTGGCGTAGTCGGCCGTCTTGAATTCCTCCTCACGCTTGAGCGATTTCACGAACTCAGCCTGTCGTCCTGTCAGGACCGCTTCTGCGGCGGGTTCGGGTGCGCGGAATAGAGTCACGGATACTATTCCCCCTTCCACTCGCCATGAGGGAGCCTTTGCGTGCCGACGCCCAATTGATCCATGAGCTTACGCAGGAAAAAGACACGGGCAATATCGGGATTGAAGGGGATCGACTTGTGCTCGATCTTGAGATTCCTGGGCGTCCAGTTTTCCGGCAATCTGCCGAGATTGCTAACGATAAGGCGATCCGGGTAGATCTCGACCCCTACCTCGTCGTAGGAGCGGTGGGTAATCGCGTTCACTAGTGATTCCCGTAGTGCGTAGACGGCATATGCGGGTTTGTCTTCGCGCTCCAACTGATTCTTCTTGAAGCGTGCAGAGAAACCTGTGCGTTGCTGTATAATGGAGACGGCCTCATACAGTGTGCGGACGGCGGGGCCGTCCAGAATAACATCGTTGGCAAGAGGGCCGGTCTTGTCACCGGCGTATGAGATGATCCGAACAAACAGGTTTGGTGACCATCTTCGCGTTTGAGAGGCGAACAGAACGAAGGCGGCGTTTGTGATAACGCCGCTACGGCGCAGGTAGAGGCGCTCAAGCAGCGCCTCGTCATCCATCGGGACATCGCAGCCGAAGCGACCCCTGCGGGAAGCACCCTCTTGAGGATGCATCTTCATCGTGAGCCCGTGCGGCTTTCACCTGACTGTCTTACCTTAAATGAGATTTCTAGCGCTTGACTGAATTACAGCACTTGTCTAGAGGTTCAAGTCTTCATATTTAGTCAAGTGTGAAAAGACCATCGAATCAGAAAGCAAGTTCTATATCATACCATGTTTCCTGCAGTTCCAGTTTTATTATCTGTGATATTCCATGTAACAGGAATATCGATATCTATTTCGATTGTCTTTCCTGACAAACACTAATGCCAGTGAATCAGTTCGGGTACTTTCTGGCGACTTAGCATGGGAGTAGAAAAGGCAAAGCATGGCCAGTAAACTGTGTTAGCGGAAGAAAAGTGTGTCATATGTGTGTCAATTGATGATGAGACGGCAAATCAGACATCATCTATATAGTTAGTATACAACGAGATAAAGGTCATAAAGAACTGGGGGAGGCGGCGGGATTCGAAACTGTTGCAGTGCAACTCATTACATTCCAAGACATTGGGAAAGGAGAGATACTCACTGGCAAAGACTGTCTTCGACAGAAACCACACAGTTCTCTGACAGTTCTGAGCAAAAAAAGTGTGCCGTATATGTGCCCACGCCTGAAGTACCTTTGGATCTTCAGCTTGTTTTCAATGCATGGGAGAATCTACCGAAGGAAACCAGGACGAAATTGTTCGTTTAGTTCTTGAAGCTTGGGAATGATTACTGCCTACTGGTACCTGACAGAATTGACAGAGCAGAAAATATCGTGCTCAATAGCTGCCCTGTGTAAAGGTATGAGATATCAGCTTAACTGAGTGTCCACTCTGCTGTGGCAGGATCAGGTTAATTTAAACTCTTCGCATGTTCTTTTGGTTACACCGGAAGTTCCCTTTTATTTTCAGTG
>JAGLOJ010000185.1 GCA_023139045.1 Candidatus Sabulitectum sp. | reverse complement strand
TGCGATATGAACGACAAAAACCTGGAATCGGCTACACCTTCAATTCTGGAACATTTTCACGATCTGGATGACCCACGAAGTGACATTAACAAGATGCATAATCTCAATGATATCATCACGATTGCTATTTGCGCCTCGATTTGCGGAGCTGATAAATGGACGCAAATTGCCGATTTTGGCAGTGCTAAACGCGATTGGCTATGCAAAATTCTGGAATTGCCCAATGGCATTCCGTCGCATGATACTTTTCGACGTGTTTTTGCGAAAATCAATCCAGAGTCATTTCATGCCTGTTTTCAAACTTGGGTTCAATCCATATTCTCAGCCACGAATGGTCAGGTTGTCGCCATCGATGGTAAAACCGCACGGCGTAGTGGCAACGCCAAATCAGGCCAGTCTCCGATACATATTGTTAGTGCGTGGGCCAGTGAAAATAATCTCTTGCTCGGGCAGGTTAAAACCGACGAAAAGTCCAATGAAATAACGGCTATTCCGGCATTATTAAACATGCTGGACGTAGCAGGCTGCATTGTGACAATCGACGCGATGGGCTGCCAGAAAACGATAGCCAAGCAGATTGTAAAAGGCAATGCTGATTACATATTTGGACTAAAGGGCAATCAGTCCGGTTTGCACGATGAAGTGAAACAGTTATTTAGTGAGCTTGAAAATGGGCCGTTCGATGATGTGGAGGAATCGCATTATGTTACTGAAAACAAAGGGCATGGCAGGCATGAGCTTCGAGATTATCATGTCGTGAGAAACTTAGGTGTAATCGGGCGCGAAATCGAATGGCCTGGCCTGCAATGCTTCGCCAAAGTAATATCAACCAGAACGCAAAATGGGAAAACAAGTGTCGAAGAGCGATATTATATTACGACACTGGATTGCGATGCCAAACGCTTTGGCCAGGCTGCTCGTTCACATTGGTCGGTGGAAAATTCTCTTCATTGGGTTCTGGATATGGCTTTCCGAGAGGACGAGTCACGCACGTGGAAGGATAATGCTCCCGAGAATCTGGCCTTGTTGAATCGGCTGACGTTGAGCCTGTTGAAACAGGAGAAAACCTACAAACGCGGTATTGCCAGCAAACGCCTACGCGCCGGCTGGGATTCAAAGTATCTGGAACTGCTACTCACCCCGCCAAAAAAGTGTGCGTAGGCCCTG
>JAGLOJ010000184.1 GCA_023139045.1 Candidatus Sabulitectum sp. | reverse complement strand
GCAAGTATCGTGATGACAGAAAGCGGAGAGGTTGTTGAGGTTATTCGAATGATCCGCGTTCCGGCAGGACAGGGCCGTGAAGCACTGCTTCGCAGAGTGACCGAAGCAACAAGAGTAATGACAGCTCAGTATGGTATTTATGTGCTGGATGTAAGAATCAAGCGAGCTGATCTTCCAGTAGCAAACCAGCAGGCAGTGTTTACCAGGATGCAGGCCGAGAGAAACAGGATATCAACAAGATACCGTGCCGAGGGGCACAGAATGGCTCAAACCATTCTTGCAGAGACCAACCTGAGGGTGGACAGCATAAGTTCTCTTGCAGAGCGAAGAGCTCTTCGCATTCAGGGTACGGCAGACAGTATCGCTGCTGCAATTTATGCAGATGCTTATGAGTCCTATCCAGACTTTTACAGGTTCATGCAGTCGCTTGAGACCCTGGATAACATCATGGATGCCAATGATGAAATGGTATTAAGCACCACTGGAATATTCCAGTACTTTGCTACGCCTCCCGGCTCAATGAGGTGAGAGAGCTCTTTCTAACAGGCGCAACAGGTCGCCTGGGAAGAACAGTTCAAATAGAGTTCAAAGATTCCTGGGTCATTCACCCCTGCTGCGGGAGCAGGGGTGAAGATCTCACCACCCTTGACCCCGTTGACACAGTTCCCGAGCAGACCGACTTCGTCCTGAACTGCGCAGCTTTGTCTTCCCGAGGCGGTTGCATCAAAAACCCGGTAACAGCCTTCAAGCTCAATACCCTCTGGCCGCAAAAACTGGCCACTTTCTGTGGTGAGACAAACAGAAGGCTGGTTCACATATCCACCGACCTGGTCTACGCGGGGGGAATACCCCCGTACACGGAAAAATCCCCTGCAATTCCCCGCTCTCTCTACGGCTGGACCAAGCTTCTGGGCGATATCGCTGTACAGAGAATAAATCCCAATGCATGTATAGTTCGAACTTCAATTCTCGTTGGAAATGCCGGTGCGAAAATGACCACTTTCAGTGAAGACATTCTCTCAGGAACCGCAACACATTTCCATGTGGACTGCTTCAGAAACCACACCGACATCAATGCCTTAGCTCGCTTTCTATCAAATTGTCTTTACTCTTCCCGCTCCGGTCTCATTCTCGCCGCTGCACCCTACGCCATGTCCCGGGCAGCCTATGCATATTCGCTCCTCCAGCGAGACATCA
>JAGLOJ010000183.1 GCA_023139045.1 Candidatus Sabulitectum sp. | reverse complement strand
TCAGATGCAAGCTTTTTGATGGATCCGGAAGAGGCTTTGAACAGTAACCCGTAGCAATCCTTCTGATTGCTCCTGATGATTCTGTTCAGCTCATGCGGCACAGTAAAGGTTAACAGGAAACACGGTACTGCTGGAATTCGTGCTGACTGCTTCGCAACCCACCGGGTTGCATCATCATTGCCACACTTGGGACAATGCCGGTTACCGCAGGAATGATAGCTGTAGTGGCTCTTGCCGCAGGAAGGACAAGTGTAAAGATTTCCACCGAGAACGGGTGTACGGCAATTGATGATGTCATCAATCGTCTTTCTGTGACTCGGTAGTATTCTGTCACCGTATTCTCTTAGATACTCCTCTTTGTACTGGCGGAAGATCTCCGCCATCTCGATCATGATCTATCAGATCATGGAAGCTCACTCATTATCTGATTCATATCCCGTCTGGCTTTGTCGGAGGAAGCATCTGTGAGATGAGTATAGATTGCCGTAGTACACAGGCTGCTGTGACCGAGGTAAGACTGAATATGTCTCAGATCTACCCCTGCTTCAAGCAGATGTGTGGCAAATGAATGACGAAGGGTATGAACATGTGCCTTTTTACGGATACCACTTAACTTCAGCGCTTGCTTGAACGCTTTTTGAACAGATGAAATGCCAAGCGGTTCATTGGTTGGATTAGGTTTACGGTAGCCATACATCGTTTCACTTCCCATTTGAATCCTGGGGAACAACAATACTTCATGCCGGTGTGTCTTCCAGAATTCAATAAGTAACTGATATGTACGCTCTGGAAGGGGTACATATCTGTCTTTGCCTCCTTTCCCGTGACGAATGTGAACCATCATCCTGTCTTTATCTATATCCTGTATCTGGAGTGATATACCCTCTTTCAGACGAAGCCCAAGAGAATAGATCGTCTCCAGGCAAGCCTTATGGTGGGCTAACTTGATATGACTCATAATGACAAGAACTTCCCGGCGGGAAAGAACTACAGGAAGTTTCTTTTCCCGCGGGGGCCGCACTATTCCAGTAAGTGACCAGTTTCGTTTCAGGGTTTTCTCCCAGAAGAATTTGATACCGCAAATGGCCAGCGTATAGGTTGCCCTTGCCCATTTCTTCTCTCTGCCGGCAAGAAGGAAGTAGCTCCGTAATTCCTCATCAGTAAGCTCGCTTGGAGACTTGCTGAAAAACTTTGATAACTTTACGACTTCCCGCACATAGGCCTTTTGAGTAGCCGTTGACATTCCAGCGAGCTGAAGATCCTCAATCATTCTTACCCTGAGATTAGACATGATACTCTCCCTGTTTGTGGGAACGCTTAATTGCGTCCCCTACAGGAAGTATGCTTTGTTTTTGTATTGATCGGGAATCTGCTCTGCGTTCCGCAGAGCTTAGTTCAACAATGATTCTACTGCGTGCGGTGTATCCAGGG
>JAGLOJ010000182.1 GCA_023139045.1 Candidatus Sabulitectum sp. | reverse complement strand
GTTGTATCCTGCAAACCACTCAATGATCTATCTGGCTGTAAGAAGCTCGTGATTGGGAAAGAATCAAGAGAAAAATTGCGGCAAATCCGTAATTATGAAATCAGATACAAAACAAGTGATGAATGTGAACTGTAACATTCCCACTGGATGCAATAAAATATCCACGTGCCCAGAAATGTCGGCCCCAGTATTGCTTTCGCAGTGTGCGGAATTCCTGAAGTAAGTGATGTGCTGTTTTACCCTTGATGGCTTGTACTACCTGGCTCGGAGGCAGAGAGGGGGGAACGCTTAACAAAAGGTGGACATGGTCCGGTCGAATATGACCGCGGATTATCTCTATATCCTTACTTCTGCATATCTCCCTGATTAACTCCCTCACCCTTTTGCCCACTTCATTTCGTAATACCGGCTTGCGGTATTTAGGGATGAAGACAAGGTGATAGTGTAGACGATAGACTGCATGAGAACCCTTGCGATAATCTTTCATATCAATACTATAATACCGCAGCCTCCTGAAGGCTTCGCCTAAAGGCGAGGGGTTTCACCCATCCACGAGGCGGGACACTAAATCAAAATATTCCAGACAAATGCTCATCTGATGCTTCGCAGAATCTCTGATAATCCCTCGGTTAATTTAATTTTCTATTGCAGTCTCAAGCGTATCGTGTATCCATGCGTTTAAACTCTTATGCATTAACATTGCACGCAACGCTACCGCCTTATGTAATTTAGGTTCAATGCGAACCATAAACTTCCCTGAGTATGGTTTTTCTGGAGAATCACCACGCTCTGCGCAAAACGCCAGATAATCATCAATTGATTCCTGAAATGCATGACGAAGCTCATCAACCGTTTTTCCTTGAAATGTGATAACATCGCGAAGATTGATAACATCCCCATGAAATATATTTGCCTCGTTATCAAATTCAACATTACCCACATATCCTTTATACTGCATCATTGTCTCACCTCTGCTTCCCGTAGGAATCTTCTCATCGATTTTACTGCTCCTCGCACTGTAACACGGCGAGGATGCGGTCTGTGAAACACAGCTCTCGTTCCGTTAAGAAATATTCGAATTCTGGAACCCTGTCCCTCTGTAATTTCCCCACCCAGTGCGACTATAAGCGCTTCAATATCTTTCCACGGAATATCAGAACGCTCAGGCTTTTCAAATATCCTAGCGAGAGTTCTTTTGTGTTTGTTATTCATAATCTCCTTGTGGTACTATATGGTGATACCATATCAAATGCAAGTCTCATCCTCACTTCCTACATCAAGCCATTATGAAATTGGTATGCTCTGCTGATTCTCAAAACAAACAAGAAATAGAGATGACTATTGCTCTACTGTGTGGCCTATTGCACACAGTGAAGATAATTGTCGCTGCGATTTCGCCACCGGACAATAATGAAACTGAAACCCAAGCCGATTCATGTATCAAGGCAAAACCCGAAAGAAACTCCATAAAACCCTTGTGATTGATATTATTAGGTACTATCATTCTCAGGTAAACCAATAAAGACGCAAGACAACGAAAACCGAACAAAGGGCTGTAGCTGTATTGCGCTACGCTGCGGGCAATGGGTTAATGCAATCAGCTAAGCCCAAGCGTTCCCGAGACTTGTGCAGACTCTTAGAATCCCATCTCAACATTCCGGACAAATGCTCTGGTAATTGCTAACGCAGCACTCAGATTGTTCTCCGATTCAAGAAAAGATAGTAAACGACAATTACTGAACTGGGTGGCTTATTCTCAGCGGTGAAGACTACTACTCCTGCGAGCTAGAATTCCGAACTATACGGTCAAACCGGAAAATTTTATATTTAAGTGATGAAATGAAACGCAATGGCTATCCAGTAAGTTCCGAGTAGTTGCTTAACTATTTGCTACAAGCTTGATTTCTAGATGGCAGTTCAGGGCATCCGCATATTTCTTAAGTGTAGAAAGCGATGGCGAATGTTTACCGCTGCTCAATGAAGATTCCAGTCTTGTAACTGCTGGAGCCTTTGTTCCCATCCGCTCAGCAATCTCTGCCTGGCTAAGCCCGGCATTCTGGCGAGCTCTCAATATTTCATGAAGCAGGGAGAATTCTGGTTCAAGAGCCTCATAGGCATCCCTGACCTTTCCATTCTCCAACGCTTTCTCTTTCAGTTCAGAATGATTCATTTTCTAACACCTCCTTCTTTCTCCTTCTTGCAATTTCAATTTCCTTCTTGGGTGTTTTCTGAGATTTTTTGATAAAAGAATGGAGCATGATAATCCTCTTACCAATTTTCGTACAGAAGAAAACTCGTGCTATTCCTTCTTTTCCCTTCAACCGTAATTCAAAAAGCCCTGTCTCAATTTTCTTTGTATGTGGTAAACCGAGATTCGAACCAAACTCAATCAGTAAATCTGAGAGTCTCAAGTATCTTGCCAGTAGACCAGCTGGTAATTTGAGAATCTCTTCTTCAAGCCTCTGATTATAGTATTTGATTTGCCATCTCATGCATGCATCATAACATATATGTTACTATTTGACAAGTCTGCAGAATGTCCATTTCAATCCACAAGAAGAATCCAGGCAAAATGCTTCGGTAATTGCTAACGCAGAACCCTGGTTGTTTTCCGGTTCAAAAAAAGGAATAATGGATGACTATTACTCAACTGGTAAGCCAATTCCCATGAGTTAGGATAACTGCCTTTCCGATGCTGATATAGAACAATTAATCGAACACTGTTCCCCTTGTTTATCCCTCTTACAGATACTATTATACACGAAAGAAGAAATAATTTCGGGAACAACAAAATACAGCAGAACAGCGGCTATGGTACTTTTCAACTCGTGTATTACTGTCTGCTGATTTAGAGCGTTATAGCCTAACAAAGGAGAACCAATGTTATTTTCAACTTTTCTGACTTGCATTTTCCTGCAAACAACAGGTGTTACGATAACTGAGCCTGTTGATGGTGATACATATGATGGTGACTGGCTCACCGTCCGAGTAATTCTTGAGAATGAGAATGAATTGCCTGATTCTGTTCATTATACGCTTAACGAAGGACCAGTCATCCAGATTCCAAGACTGAATACAGACTGGTACACCTATATGGGCAATGATTCTCACACAGGACATTCTGAATCACCTGCTCCTTTAAATGCTAATATGCTATGGTCTAAAGATATACAAAGTCATTTGTCTCCGGTTGTTGCAGATGGAATGCTCTTCTGTCAAGCTGCTGGCTGCAGTGACTCTCTTCAAGTTCTAAATGCTTCAACAGGTGATCTAATTTGGAAATTCTATGCTGGAGAATCTTTGGAAGCAATTAGTACAGTTAAAGATGGTTTTGCATACGTTCCCGGTGATTCTCTCTGGTGTCTTGATTCTGCAACAGGTGAAAGAATTTGGGCAAATGGAAATGTTGACATGTCAGGGAACACACCAGCTGTATTTGATGGTAAGGTTTACTCAGCAAGATCTCTGACCTGGGGAGAGGTAGTCACATATCTTTATTGCTTTGATGCCTACACGGGTGCTTGCCTATGGAATGACACATTGCCAGGAAGGTTATATAGTGCTTCCAAGTAACTTAAAATCTAA
>JAGLOJ010000181.1 GCA_023139045.1 Candidatus Sabulitectum sp. | reverse complement strand
TGTGATTCATCCCAAATGTAACTATCATTACTCATTAAGAATTGATTTAAGACAATGCAGATAGGATTTTAACAACTGAATTCAACAGAACTGCGGTCAATACTATCGGATCGCAACGCTTTCGCAGTCTGCTGATTCAGGGCGTTAAGCTAGTAATCCGCTTCGGGCTTGTCCAAATCAAATAATTCTGAAAAATAATCTCAGATGATGCTACGCAAGCTATGTAATTCTCTGGATGAATCCGGAGATTGCCTGATTATCCTTTACATCTCTGCCGATTCTTGGACAAACATCCAAACAAATTACTTTAACTTCGGAACTCTGCTTGCCGAATCAATTGCACAGGTAATATATACTTGACACTGTGTATGAAATATATTACATTCGTCTTTGTGTTATCGCACTCTAGAAAGACGGAGGTCTAAGATGTTGAACAGGCACGAAAAACTTGCGGTTTTTAATCTCTCTATTCTGGCAGTTGGTATTCTGCTATTTTTACTGATCTGGCAAATCACGGTAATCAGTCAGGCATATGCAGGACTCGCAATATTTGGTCTCATGGGAATTGGTCATCTGATCTTCCTGCGAAAGAAAAACCCTTCAGAAGTCGTGGAAGATGAGCGCGATATTTCTATTCAACTAAAGTCTTTCTCGGGTTCAAACTCCTTTGTATTGATCTATTTCGTTATCACAACCATTGCAATTTACTTAAGCCATTCTGATTCCGGCGTTGTATCCATTGAATATTTCCCTTTGTTTGTATGGGTTGCTTGGGCTTTAAATGTTCTGGTATCCTCAATAATCACCCTTGTACAATATCGACGGGGTACAAACTGTGAAACCTGCTGAACTTAAAAACCGGATCAGGCGTTTGCGTTTTGAGAACGGTGAAATGACACAGCAGAAACTGGCTGATCTCGCTCATGTTACACGACAAACCATCATTGCCCTTGAGGCACACAGGTATAACCCGTCTCTCCTGCTTGCCCTGAGAATTTCAAAGGTGTTTGGAGTATCTGTCGATGATGTGTTCCAGTATCACGAATAGGCAGTTGTATCGCATAAAATCTTTGCAATACTTATACAACCCCGCCAATTCTCAGGAGGATACTGGGCTAAATGCTGCAGAGACCTCAGCTGATCCCTCAAATAGATATATGGGCAAAAACCTGTTTGTATCCCTCAAACCCCTTGTGATTGAAGGCACGGAATATTATCGTCTTCACGGTAAGCTTGAAATTAGAACAAAAGCAATAAAGAACTTAACAATCAGTTCCAGCAGAATGTCAATACTTTTTTTGGCTTGGCATCCATCTGCTGAACTGAGGCGTTATGGAAGTGAATGGAGGACAGAATGAATATCGGAATACTCCTTGCATCAATCCTGCTATCCACAATCAATCTAACTATCACCGAACCTGTTGATGGTGAGACCTACAATGGCGACTGGCTCCCCCTCCGAGCCATCGTGGAGAATGAGAACGATGTTCCGGACTCAGTACACTACTCCCTCAATGGGCAGACCGCTGTCCTGATACCCCGGCTGAACACCGACTGGTACACCTATATGGCTAACAACAATCGGACAGGATATTCTGAAGCTCCGGCTCCACACGATGCCACTATTCTGTGGACAGCTCCTGTGACCGGCATGGGACACGAATTCGTCTCTCCGGTAGTAGTCGATGGGCGAGTCTACCACGCCTCGGAAGAGGATGAAATAGCATACTGCCTGGATGCCATCACCGGAGTGGAGATATGGCGTTTTGAGAACATCGGTGACGCTATTGATGACGCGATGCATGTGCAGGATGGTAAAGTATATCTGGCCTCAGATTCGATATGGTGCCTAGCGTGAGTTTACTTTAAACCC
>JAGLOJ010000180.1 GCA_023139045.1 Candidatus Sabulitectum sp. | reverse complement strand
GCAAGGGCGTCACCGTGAGGTGGGGTCTGAAGGAAGCTGGAGTGCAAACTTATGAGCCGACGAACAGAAAGCAGCATTGCCATTACAGGAGGGCGTCCCGAGCGATAGCACGGCAATGCCATATAAGGCCAGTCTTCAGGGCAAGGAGGCACAACACGACCGAAGCCCATGGATTGTGAAGTATGGTAAATGGCGCGGTTGCATAAGGGAAGTTCATGCTCTTATCCGGGGAGATCTGTCCATGACGGTGTCCGACTGGTACAGAAGTACATCAGGCAGGGTTACAAGGTGGCCGTTGATGCGGACTTGTCGAAGTTCATTGATACGGTCAACCACGATGTTTTGATGTGCCGAGTATCTCGCCGGATAGCAGATAAGCGTGTTTTGCGGCTTATCGGTAAATACCTCAGGGCTGGAGTCATTGATAAGGGGCGCCTTCAGACCACTCGAAAGGGTGTGCCGCAGGGGTGGCCCACTTTCACCACAGCTTGCGAACATTCTTCTTGATGACTTTGACAAGGAACTTGAAAAGCGTGGACACCGATTCGTCAGGTATGCTGACGATACCATCATACTGGTTAAAAGCATTTCTGCTGGCAACCGGGTAATGGCAAGTGTAACGCATTTCCTTGTCAGTAAGCTCAAGATTACAGTGAACAAGAAGAAAAGCAAGGTGGTTCCGGTTAGTAAGTGCAGTTACCTTGGATTTATCTTTGTAAGAGGCAAAATTCGATGGAGTAACAAGGCTTTCCTTGAATTCAAGAGGCGGGTACGCCTTTTGACAGGAAGAAGCTGGGGCGTTTCCATGGAATACCGCTACAGGAAGCTGGCTGAATATGTGAGGGGCTGGTTCAACTACTACGGGATCTCCGAATACTACCGACCTATTCCCGGACTGGATGAATGGCTCCGTCGCAGAATACGGATGTGCTACTGGAAACAGTGGCGCTACACCCGTACTAAAGTCAGAAATCTTCTGAGGCTGGGTACTTACAAAAGAGAAGCCATAATGACAGCTCTGAGTCGAAAGGGCCCGTGGCATCTGTCACGAACCCTTGCGACACAAGCCGGAATGACAAACAAGTGGCTCATGGAACAGGGATTGATTTCAATCAAGGATCTGTGGGTGAAAATTCACTACCCGGCTACGGCCCGGTAATCTTGGTGAAACGCCCTGTGCGGAGCCGCAAGCAGGGTGTTGTGGGGGCCGTGGGAGAAAAACCTCCCGCTACCCGATTGGGTCCCTGATGTTTTGTTCTTGACATTTAACAAAAATCGAATATAATTGCAACGGAGACTCGGCCTAGGAGTTGCTTTCGGGTGGCTACAAAGGCATTGTCTCCTTTTTTATTCTCTTGATTCGAATGGGTCGGGAACATAAACAATTCCATATGAGGTAAACTCAGTCTCGTTACTCTTTATGATACCCTCAAATTGAAGTTGTGCAAGCCACCTACCATAATTATCAGCAATTTCTGGCCGTGTCACTGCATTCATCCCTCTGGATGGGACTCTAAAGCCCCAGTTAATACAGTAAATGACAAGATCTGCAGCCTGTATTGGATAGGTCATGTCAGAGGATACAAACAATGGATTGGGAACAATATAAGTTGATCTAAATCTCCCAGTCGCAGTCTTTTTGAAATAAGCTTCCATTCGTTTCACAAATCTGCGATCCTCTGTTTTCTCTACCTCATCCATTACAACTAATCCATGTTTTCGATTTTGCTCTAGCAGATAAAAATAGCGCTCGAAAAGGAAAACATGATCTTTTCTGAGAAACTCCTCTGCTTCATATGTCTCAGGCTTAGTTACCCCCTTGGGAATCATTGAAGCAAAAATAGAAGCATCATGTTGCTTAAGTAACTCAAAGATTCCTGTAGCCATTTCTAAAGAAGCCTGGCCATAAGCTGTAAATTCAATTCTTGATGGAGATTTCTTCTCCAATCCTTTAGTCAGAAATCCCCTACAGTGTTTTCTACGCTCCTCCGGTATCATTTGAGATCTCTGTTGTGCCCACTTAAACCGATCCTTGTCAAGAAGTTTACAGCCCTTTAACTCAGTTCGGAATTCGTGTAACAATGTACCAAATGTTGCGATTTCAAGGTTTTGTACGGATTGTATAAACGGCCAGAGCTTGGAAATGGGCAATGCAATACCACCCCGAACTTCATAAGGCATGGTGCGATGATCATGACCGCTTTCATCCATGAACAATAAGTAACTCACTGTTTCCCTTCGCAATGCATCCCCGTAATAGTATCATACATATAGACCCAACGCTCTGAATAACCAGAACAGTACTCAAGAGTCGGGAACATGCCACTGTTTCTGGTTGATTCAGTTGAAATTCTTATTTGCCTGAATATCACAAAATTATATCAACTGAATCTGATACAATATCTGGTAGCAATCTTCCGGATCTTCTTCCCAAGCCAGTATTCCATTTCTGGAAATTTCAAACTTCCAGCTGTAGCCATCATCAATGAATATTGCCTGTCTTACCAACTCACCATTTGTTGGGTCAAAGATGTCGAAGAATGGTGTTTCTGTGGTTCCTCTTCTAACCCAGAGGTTACCATCGGGGCCAATATTGATGTAGATAGCCATGTCTTTGAAGGGGTCGGGCTGGAACTCCCACTCGGGGCCAACACTTCCCCTGCTTGCCCAGTAGCTGGTAACATATGTGCTCTCGGCCTTCATTTCTTCCATAGTCTTTTCTACCAGAGGCAGGTCCCGGGAGATATTTAGCACCTCGGTACCTTCCGTGTTCCATCCCGTAACAGAGTACTCTTCTCCATTCTTTAAGGAAAAATACACCATTCCTGAACCATCGCTGCAGATCGTTATTGGTTCTTCAAGATTGTTGTAGAGTAATGACCGATCATTCCTAACATCTTCACGGGGAAGAAACAGGGAGTCTTGCCAGAGTAGCAGGTCATAGTTCTCTTGAGCGTATGTATAGAGTGCCACCATTCGATGTATTACAACTTCACTTTCAGTGACATCGAGATTGGCTTTAAACGATGCAAACTGGCCGTCTGAGACCGCACAGCTTTGGAATGGTTGATTCTGCTGCCAGAGTTGTAATTCTTCGATAAACCGAAGGGAATCATCGAAAACTATGAATCCCTGCTTGCCTGGATCTAGAACCATCAATCTGCCGTCACCGAAAAGAAACATGTCCCAGGGAAGAACCAGTTTCCCAGGTCCGTTACCGTCTCTGGCAATATTTCTAACAAATTCACCCTGGCTGTCATACATCTTGAGGTTTGCAGCCATCCGATCGAGAATGATGATGTTACCATTATTATCAATGGCAGCATCAGTTATCATACCGAAGGTATTCGTAGAATCACCGTAATCAGTTCCTATCTGCATTGCTATTACAAGCGTATCGACTGGAACAACTCGTTCATTGGTTTCAGTAATGTTATTCTCTTCATCACTGCAACTTAACAGTGCAAAGAAACAAACAGCAACTATTACAGCATATCTCATGACCCCTCCCTTGAATATCCCAGATTTCCGAATGTGCGATTTCAACGCTTGGCATAACTTGCGCAGTTATAACAGTAACTAGTTGGCACACAGGCAACTGCGACAAGTTCATTCAGTTGTGTACGCCCGTCATGGGCATGAACTCATGGGGTTAAAGTTCCCTACAGGTAATCCAGTGTTAAGTGAGAACTTAACATGAACTGTTAGCCGAAGGCAAGGGCGTCACCGTGAGGTGGG
>JAGLOJ010000018.1 GCA_023139045.1 Candidatus Sabulitectum sp. | reverse complement strand
CTGCTCTCCAGCAAGGCACTGGTTTGTGCGCATAGCACCGCTATGTAATCGAACCAGTAACGCCGCTGGGGCTCTGAAGAGCCAGCAGAATACGACAGCTATTGCTTGACAGAGTAGTAGAACATGCTGCTCATTCCATACACATGGAAAAGCCGGGTGAATTTATCCGGATTGTTAAGAATTTTCTGACCTGACCGCTAACTATTATCAGGAAGGCAGGTGTTTTTTGAAGACATTCTATGCAGGACATGACAAGAAATACATGGAGTACAGGGCACAGGGGAAACCCGGCTGGGATGTGTCTGATAACGGATATGCTGTGTTTCAAAGTGACACGAAGGATGTTATCAATCGGGGTAATGCTCCTTCAAGCGGGTTTTTGCTGGAGCTGGGTTGCGGTGCGGGCAACATGACTGTCTGGTTTGCTGAGAGAGGTTACACAGCCCATGGGATTGATATAGCTCCCACGGCGATAGAGTGGGCACGGGAAAGGGCAGCAGCCGGGAATACTATGGTTCAATTCACTGTTGGTGATGTTGTGCAATTAGCTGCGTACAGTGATTCCTCCTTCGATTTTGTGTTTGACGGGCACTGCCTTCACTGTATTATCGGGAAAGATCGGGCAGTACTTCTCAAAAATGTGTTTCGTGTGCTAAAGCCTGGCGGCTATGTCATGTTCAATACGATGTGCGGACCTGTTATTCAGGAACGAATTGAGAATTACGATCCAGTCAGCAGATGCACCGTTTACGGAGACATAGCTTCAAGATATTTTGGAGATCCCGATGACATTATTGCCGAGATAAAAACAGCCGGCTTTGAAATTATTCAGTGTAAAATCGAAGCTGGTGATTCAGAGAAGTCAAACCATTACATGGTAATTGAAGCAGGAAGCAGATTAAGCCGGGGGAATTAAGTGAATGAGATTCTCAAAATAATCAGTTAGTTTCGAACCGTTCACGGTGATTTATCGGAATACAAAGATTTACATTGCAATCAGATACAGGGGCGCATGATCATGGACTCTGCACTTGATGAGAGCAATACATTACTTCAGTACGCTGTATGGTTAGTCAGAGGGCAACCTTAACTGTATCCCTTTGGAGCTGAATGCCTCGTGCAATTCTTTTTTTCTGTGTATCACTTCCCAGACCTGGACCTGGAAGCGCGTCAATGAAACCGGTAAAATTCCAATGGAGTTAAAATGAAAGAAATCAAGCCCGATGAACTGAATTTGAAAACAGTTGATCTGTGGAAGAATCAATGGCTTCTGCTCACTGCGGGAACAATGGAAGACTGCAACATGATGACTGTTGCATGGGGAAGCATCGGCTGCATGTGGAACAAACCGTTCGCTCAGATAGTGGTAAGACCTCAGAGGTACACCCTTCAGTATCTTGAGAGGTCGGATTGTTTTACCCTCTGCGCTTTTCCGGAGAAGTACAAACAGGATCTTCTGCACCTTGGCTCTGTTTCCGGAAGGGATTGCAACAAGCTCGCAGATACTTCATTGACCCTGAAAGCATCTTCATCTGTTCTTTCTCCCTGCTATGAAGAGGCTTCACTTATTCTTGAATGCAGGAAAATGTATGCCCAGGATATGAATCCTGCCTGTTTTATCACGGACACGGGTTCAAAGGTGTATCCGGAGAAAGATTACCACAGGATCTATTTCGGAGAGATTGTAACAGCCTTTGGGGTGTAGGTTTTTCTTGCTATCTTAGACCCATGCTGAATCACCTTATTATTCTTTTCACAATGCAGATTCGGTCCTTCCTGGGGGCTGTTGCCGGAGAATGGGAATCGAACCGTCTTAAGTTGATCTCGGGTGTGATTACTCTTTCTGTGATGGCAGTAGGATTCTATTACATGTTCAACGGGCTGTTCGGTTACCTTTCATCGCTGGATTCTGAGCTGTTCGGATTCGGTACTGCCCTCGCAGCCCGTCTGTTCGGCATGGCTCTTCTTGCTTTTGGAGTGTTTGTGGGGGTTTCTTCTCTTATTACAGGCAATTCCTCTCTTTACAAATCGTCTCGAATTACCCCGCTTCTCTCGGCAGCGGTGAACCATTCTTCCCTGGCGGTGTCTGCTGTGCTTGAAAGCTGGTTTTTTGCAGGCTGGACCATGCTTCTTATGGGGATTCCCATGCTGCTGGCATTTGCCCATGGGTTGGAGTTCACTGAAATCAATCTTCTCATGGGATTTATCCTCTACCCTTTTCTTCTTCTTACCTGGACAGCTGTCGGTACCATCGTTACTGTGTTTCTCAGCAAGTTCGCCGGTGCAAATGGCTGGAGGCTCTTCGGAGGAATTACTCT
Source organism: Candidatus Sabulitectum sp. (assembly GCA_023139045.1). GTDB lineage: Bacteria > Fermentibacterota > Fermentibacteria > Fermentibacterales > JCC-6 > Sabulitectum. The sequence continues at coordinate 55,381 of JAGLOJ010000018.1, read as the reverse complement.
GATTGCAGGGAGCGGGGCTCTCTTCTTCTTCGCCAGTGGAAGCAGTACAGATCTTGTTATCAAGGAAGCTCCGGGGATGAAGCTCGGGAGGCTTGAATCATTTGTTTCAGACCTTCCAGGTCAGAACTCCGGTTACCTGCCTCATGTTCTTTTCCTGAAAGCAATGACAGAGGGTGAGGTCGGATCTGCGATTCTACTGGTTGCCGAAACCCTTTTGCTGTCGGCATTAGCCCTCTGGTTTGCCACAAAGGGCTACCTGAAAGCCTGGGGTAAGAGCGGAGCTGTTACCGCCAGGTATCACTCTTCGCAATTTTTTCGTGGTGGGGGAAGGAATTCCACTGTGTTTCAGAAGGATCTGCTGCTTTTTCTCCGGGACCCTGTGCAGTGGAGTCAGCTGGGTCTGCTTGCCGGGATGTTTTCAATCTATGTTGTGAACCTGAACCGATTCCCCATTGATTTCACCAACCCGTACTGGCTTGCCGTTGGAATATTCATAAACATATCTTTCAGTGCTTTTGTGGTGGCCACAATGATGGTCAGGTTCGCTTTCCCGGCACCCAGCATGGAGTCTCCGGGGCTTTATTCACTTATTCAGCTGCCCGGGGGCAGGGAATTGTTTTACAGATCAAAATGGACACAGACCCTTCTGCTCTCGGTAATTCCTGCAAGTTTGCTTGCCTGGCTTTCCACAAGCAGTATTGGTGCCGGGGTTCTTCTTCAGTTAGAGTCTGTTGCATGCATTTTCATTACTTCAGTGGTGCTCTCCACAATGAACATTTCCCTGGGTTGTATTTTCCTCAGGAGGGGGGCCGGAAGCGCAGTAAGTGTTTCCAGCGGTCAGGGTGGTATTATAGCAGCCTTTGTCTCTGTGGCTTTTGTACTGTTTGTGGTCACTGTTCTCTCATGGGTTACCAGGCAATACATGACAGATAACTTTACTGAAATGATGCTCGCAGTTCCTGTGCGAAATTCCATTCTGTATCTTATGCTTCCTGTGGGAATTGTTGTATCAGTTCTCGCCTGCAGAGCAGGGATGAACAATCTCAGGAAAAGGATATTCTGATGGTGCTTATTGGATTGGATTACGGAAGAAAGAAAACAGGCTTCGCAATTTATTGTGAAGGTATTGTGCTTCCCGGAGATACAGTGTTCGGGTCCTGGAACAAGATCCTCAGAAAGATTGAGGAACTTGCTGTCAGGTATGATGATATCAGGGTCATACTGGGGCTTCCGCTATCTGCATCGGGAAAGCCCACGGAACTCAGCCTGGAAGTGGATCAGTTTGCGAAATGGCTCATGGAATCAGGTTACACCGTTGAGCTGGTAAATGAAGTTGGTTCCTCGGCAGTTGCTGTGCGACTGCTGGGCAAGAAGGACAGGAAAGGCCGTGTGGATTCACTGGCAGCCTGCGAAATTCTGAAAAGGCATTTAAATTTGATATGAGAAAAAAAAGAATATTCGTCAGAGGATTGATCATGTTGCTGGTGGTGGGATTCGCCGGTCTTATTTATGTACGAAAACTGGAAACCCCACCGGGGCATGGCGTTGCTTTGAAGTTTACACTTCAGCGCGGCTGGGGTGTGAGAGATGTAGCCCGGGCACTGGAGGACAGCTCACTTGTAAGGAGCAGGTGGATTGTTCTTCTCAGCTACAGACGTAATTTCCCGGGTTCCTCGCTTCAGGCTGGCAGCTACAGTCTCAGCGATTGTATGGAAGCAGACTCAATACTGGCGAAGTTCATATCCGGTGATGTAATTCCCGTGGCCACCAGCTGGGTTACTCTTCCTCCGGGGCTGAGAGTGGAGCAGAGTCTGCCTGTTCTCTCCGAATCTCTTGGAATTCCTCTGTCTGAACTGGAAAATTTATCGCGCGGAATTGAATATCTGAATGCGGTGGGTATTCCATGTTTTGAGGGTTATCTGTTCCCGGAGACCTATGAGTTCGCCGATTCCACTCCTGCATGGAATGTTGTAGACACAATAGTGAGAACCGGTTTTGAAGTAATGGATTCAGAGTGGGAAGAGAGATGTGAAATGGTTGGTCTCTCGCCGTTTGATGCATTGATACTTGCCTCCATTGTAGAAAGGGAGGCTGCCTCCGACACCGAGCGCGATCTTGTTGCAGGAGTGTTCATCAACAGACTCCGGATCAACATGAGGCTGGAGAGCTGCGCTACTGTTCAATATGCCCTCGGGGAGGTTCGTGAAGTTCTTCTTTACAGAGATCTGGAAATTGAAAGCCCTTACAACACTTACAGGAACTCCGGTCTGCCTCCGGCACCGATCTGTTCACCGGGAGTTGCATCTCTTGAAGCTGTTGCAAGCCCTGATACTGCAGATGGATATCTCTTTTTTGTCAGCAAGGGAGACGGATCCGGAGAGCATCTTTTCGCAGTAACCGCCACCGGGCATGCACAGAACATCAGGGCGGTTCGCTGAGTATTATACCGGATCTCTTATTGACGCGAACGCCTGTTGTATATAGGTATGATACCCATGAGTATAATGGGTAGTAACAACATGTCAGGAGGATGGGATGAGTGATGGAAGACAGCTTAATTTCCTGGAAAAGGCTATTCGGATAATCCCGGGATACAAGGGGTACAAGGGTAAAGAGGAAAGAAGAGACAATGATGCCCTCTTCAGATCCATACTTGCTACCAGGATTGACGGGCTTTTAACCATTGCCACAAGTGGTCTGGCTAATCTGAAAGGCCCTGCCGCGCTTGACGCTGCCGGCGGATTTGGTCGACTCACAAAAAAACTTGAAATGGCAGCTGACAAGGTCAGATTTGCCGCCCGTGGATACAAGGGCTGGTTCGATATGCACAAAGTGCATGAGAATGAGCTTGATAAACTCTACGAATTCGACTGCTCACTCACCGAAGATGTGGAGAAGATGCAGGTTGATTTTGAAGCACTGGGCTCTGCTGTTGATAGTGGTACCGAAGTGAAAGAAACTCTTGAGGTGGCCGTTGCAGGTCTTGATGACTTCCTCCACAGGCTTGAGGGTAGAAGCTCACTTATGGTCGACCTCCAGAACAACACACCGATTGATTAGGGAGAGTGACCATGTTTAAGAGACCTGAAATAATTGAATTTCTGGATAATTCCGGGAAAGAGATCGCTCACAGGATTCCGGAACACGGTTCCGGTGAATTTCGCCTTGGCAGCCAGTGTGTAGTAAGAGAAAGCCAGGAAGCGGTATTCTACCGTGACGGCAAGGCAATGGATATTCTCGGACCGGGAAGACATACTCTCACCACACAGAATATCCCTATTCTCGCCGGTATTGTTGATATGGCATTTGCCGGTGAGGGTACACCGTTTAAAGCTGAAGTTTACTACGTAAACAAGAAGACTTTCACGAATATGAAGTGGGGCACGAAAGAGCCGATATTATTCCGTGACTCAGAGCTTTCCATGGTAAGACTTCGAGCCTTCGGCAGTTTTTCCATGAAAATTATTGACAGTCTGCTTTTTGTCAACAAAATTGTGGGAACTGAGGGAAGATACTCTACCGGAGATATTGAGGGTTTCCTGAAGAATATTATCATCAGCAGACTTGCTGATCTTCTTGGCGAAACCATGTCTACCATTTTTGATCTTGCAGCCAAGTACGATGAACTTGGTACTCTTGCGAAAGCAAGATTTACCGATGACTTCAGCAAGTACGGCATTCAGATGGTTGATTTTTATATCAGTGCCATCACGCCTCCCGAGGAGGTTCAGAAACGGATCGATGAGAGAAGCGGCATGGGTGTTCTTGGTGACATGAACGAATACATGAGATTCAAAACAGCTACTGCACTGGGTGACGCAGCCAAGGCGGGTGGCGGTGGTGGCGCTGCCGGTGCCGGAGTTGGAATGGGAGCAGGGCTTGGAATGGGGATGGTTATGGCCAACCAGATGGGTCAGGCAATGGCACCTCAAACTGATGCTCCAGCTGCTGTTCCGGCTGTTGCACTGGTTACCTGCCCGTCGTGCGGCAAGTCAGTAGCCGATGGTAAATTCTGCCCGGAATGCGGAAAAACTCTAGCGGAAAGTTGCCCGTCCTGTGGCAAACCGGTTCCTGCCGGTGGTAAATTCTGCCCCGAATGCGGAACCAGGATCGGTGGAGGAACAAAATGCGAGTGTGGTGCCGACATTCCGGCTGGCAGTAAGTTCTGCCCCGATTGTGGCAAAAAGGTTGAATAGAACAATTCTTACTATCCATGGCCTGCTTGAACAGTGGGCCATGGAGACTCCAGACAAGATCGCCCTCCAGGACAGCGAGAGCTCCCTTACATTTGCCCAGTGGCACCGGGCTTCGGAGCACCTGGCCGGCAGACTTCAAACGGCCGGTGTGGAAAAGGGAACTCTTGTGGGAGTTCAGGTCGGCAGAACCTGCGGCCTTCCTGTGGCGTTTACAGCAATTTCAAAGGCGGGAGCTCGATTTCTGGGCCTGAATCCCGGCTGGCTTTCTGAAGACAGAGAGATGGTTTTTACCAGGTGGAACAAGCGTTTTATTCTCTGCTGGGAGGGAATGGAGATCGATGGCTGGAAAGCAAGTACCCTGTTGCCTTTCGGCAGATCAGATATCAACTCTCCGGCTCTTTCTCCCCAGGGCAGCCCCAGGATAGATACTTTTGACGAGTTCTACATGAATGTGACAAGCGGGTCCACGGGTCTGCCCAAGGTTGCTGTTACAACACACCGGGAACTGTTGATAAACACAGCATCAGTCTGTGAGGATCTTGAACTCACGGGTGATGATGTTTTGATGTCACTTTTCGGGGTTATCGGGCACCCTCACGAAATTTTTATGCGTGGCCTGTATCTTGGGGCAACCACTGTTCTGGAGCCCTCGGTCTATCCAAGACAGCACATTCACATGATCAGTAAGCACAAGGTCACCTTTCTTATGGGGCTTCCTCCTCAGCTGGATGCCTTAAGCCGGCTTGCCAGCAGGGAAGACGCAGATGTTTCATCTCTGCGCATTGTGGAAACCGGAGGTATGAGGGTTACAGAGAGATTTCTTTCAGCGTTTAAAGAGCGAACCGGAGAAAAGGTTACTCCTGTATGGGGCAGTACAGAAACCTCCGGTGTGGTTCTTATCGGTGATCCCGGAGTTGTGGGGTATTCATCTGTGGCTTTCGGGTACAGTGTTCAACTTCGTGATGAAAGTGCAGTGGTAGAGGGTAACGGCAGAGGAGAATTGTGGATTGCCGGAGAAGGTATTGTAAATCGATATCTCGGTGAACGATCAGATTCCTCTGAAATTCTTATTGACGGATGGTACAGAACCGGAGACATCTTTACAAGGCGAAGTGGACGGCTTTACTTCACAGGAAGACGGGGAGGGCTTATCAAGGCTTCAGGGCTCAAAGTCTATCCCAGTGAAGTTGAACTGGCCATTCTTAAGCATCCATCGGTGAGGGATGTGTGTGTGGTCGGAAAGGACTTTCCCGGTCGGGGAGAGGCTCCGGTTGCGTACGTTGTTCTTCCCGGAGGGGTGGAACTTACCAAACATGACTTGAGGAATTTTCTCCTGGACATCCTGGAGGACTTCAAGATGCCCCGGAAGTATTTTTTCAGCAACAGTCTTCCGCGGACAGCTTCCGGGAAGCTGGATAGAGCAAGAATTGCCAGGCAGGATATTGCTCCTGACTACCGGGCAGAGCTTCTCAGGCTGGATGTGGATCTTGTAAAGCTGCTTAACTCCAGAGCAAATATCATGGAAAGAATAGATGCCGGATACAATCCCAACTGGGTTGAGGAGCAGATAAACAATGCAATGGGACATAACCCCGGACCCCTCTCTGACAGTAGTGTCAGGGAAGTCATCAGATCCATCATGAACAATCTGGGGAGGGGCTGACATGCTGGTACGAGAAGTTAGAGTGGGAAATGCCGTTTTTGGGGGATCGCAAATTCTGCTTATTGCAGGTCCATGCTCTGTGGAAAATGAAGAGATGGTCATGGAAACTGCAAAAGCTGTTGTTGAATGTGGAGCTGAAATGCTTAGAGGTGGTTCGTGGAAACCTCGCACATCCCCGTATTCGTTTCAAGGGCTTGGAGTTGATGCGCTGAAAATTCTAAGAAAAGCGGGGAACGAATACAAAATTCCAGTTGTGACTGAGGTCATGTCAGCGGGGCAGATTGAGATCGCCTCCGAATATGTTGATATGCTTCAAGTCGGTGCCCGGAATATGCACAACTTTACTCTGCTCAGTGAGATAGGGCGCAGTGGAATGCCGGTTCTTTTGAAGCGGGGTTTTATGGCCACAGTAGAGGAGTGGCTTCTTGCTGCAGAATATATCCTTAAAGAGGGAAACGAGAGCGTGGTGCTGTGCGAACGGGGAATCAGAACCTTTGAAACATGGACCCGTTCCACCCTTGATATTTCAGCGGTTCCCCTGGCAAGGAATTCCCTTGGTCTTCCGGTGATCGTTGATCCATGTCATGCTGCCGGCAGAAGAGATCTTATTCTGCCTCTGTCCCTGGCGGCACTGGGTGCCGGTGCTGATGGTCTTATGGTTGAGGTGCATCCGGATCCGGACAAAGCTCTTTCTGACGGAGGGCAGTCTCTTTCGCTTGATCAATTCAGATTGTATTCACAGACGATCGGTGCTGCCCCGCAGTCACCGTGTCGTTTAAAGGAAAAACACAGGAGGTAAACAAGTGCACTTTGGAATACTCACCGGTGGTGGTGATGCCCCGGGTTTGAATGCCGTAATAAGGGGTGTAGTTGTTCGTGCTGAATCAGGCGGACACAAAGTGACCGGTTTTCTCAGAGGATGGAAGGGTGCAATTGAGAACACCACTGTGTCTCTGGACCGGGAGGCAGTCCGCGACATACACACACAGGGTGGTACGATTCTTTTCTCCTCCAGAACTAATCCGAGAAAGGTCGAGAATGGTCTGGATAAAATCAGGGAAACTCTGAAAAAGAACGATATTGATGTTCTTATTGCTGTAGGCGGGGAAGACACTCTCGGAGTAGCCAACACGCTTGCGGAAATGGGAGTTTTTGTTGTTGGTGTACCCAAGACAATCGACAACGATCTGTCAGCAACCGACTACACATTCGGGTTCGATTCTGCAATTAACTATGTGATGGAAGCCCTTGATAAACTGAAAACCACAGCCAGAAGCCACGAGAGGGTGATGGTTGTGGAAATTATGGGTCGCCATGCAGGATGGATGGCTTTGTACGGAGGTATGGCAGGGGGTGCACATGTTATTCTTACTCCCGAGAAAGAGTTTGACACCGATGAAGTATGTGCGGTAATGAAAAAGCGTTATGAGGAGGGTAGAAGATATGCCCTGATCGCTGTGGCTGAAGGAGCAATTGATCCCGGTCTTGCCCGTCATGTTTACCATTCAGCAGAGATGGATTCATTCGGTCATGTTCAGCTTGGAACAGGTATTGGAATTGGAGAGGTACTGAAGAACGAGATCGAGGACAGAACCGGTCTTGAAACAAGGCATGTTGTTCTTGGTCATGTTCAGCGCGGTGGAAGCCCTTCAGCATTCGATCGGGTGCTTGGCACACGATTGGGTGTTAAGGCAGTGGAAATCGGCGAATCCGGTGAGAATTGCAAAATGGCGGCTCTCCGGGGAACTGAAGTAATAGCGGCCGACCTCGCAGAAGCCGTTGGAACTCTTAAAACTGTTCCGGAGGAACACATCAAAACAGCCGAACTGTTCTACGGCTGATATATTGGAGAGGAGAAAACTGTGTCGGTAAAAGTAAAAGTAGCCATTAACGGTTTTGGTCGAATTGGCAGACTGGTTTACAGACAGTCTCTCAAGCATGATGACATCGATATTGTTGCTGTTAACGATCTCACAGACCCAGCTATGCTGGCTCATCTTCTTAAGTATGATTCTGTTCACGGAGTGTTTCCAGGTGAAGTTAAAGTAGATGGTGACAGGATCATTGCAGGTGGAGATTCCTTTGTGGTTTCAAGCCAGCCCGACCCTCTTAAGCTGCCCTGGAAAGAAATGGGTGTGGACATTGTTATTGAGTCGACCGGCTTTTTCAGAACAAGGGAAAAGGCTGCATATCACATACAGGCCGGAGCGAAAAAAGTTGTTATCAGTGCTCCTGCAAAGGGTAAAGCTGGAGCTGATTTGACAGTTGTTTTCGGAGTCAATTCAGATCTCTACGATCCACAAAAACACCATGTTGTAAGCACTGCAAGCTGCACCACCAACTGTCTTGCCCCGGTTGCTAAAGTTCTCAACGACACCTTTGGTATCGATACAGGTGTGATGACTACAATTCATGCGTACACCAATGACCAGAGAATTCTTGACCTTCCCCACTCCGACATGAGAAGAGCCCGTTCTGCTGCCATCAATGTTATCCCTACAACTACAGGCGCTGCAGCCGCTGTTTCTCTTGTTATCCCTGAGCTCAAAGGCAAGCTCGATGGAATGGCCGTCAGAGTTCCTGTGCCTGATGGATCTCTGGTGGATCTGGTTTGTATGCTTAAGACCGATGCCACGGAAGAGGCTGTAAACAATGCAATGAAGGTTGCTTCGGAAACCTCCATGAAGGGTGTACTTCAGTACACGGATGAGCCTCTGGTCTCATCGGATGTCGTTGGTAACCCCTACAGCAGCATCTTTGACAGTGGAATCACCAAGATGATCGGGCCAAGAATGCTCAAGGTTCTCGCCTGGTACGATAATGAATTCGGCTACTCTTCCAGAATGGTTGACATGCTTCTGCTCATGGCCGCAAAGGGGCTCTGATATGCAGTATCCTTCGATTCGAGATCTGAAGACCGGAGGGAAGAGAATATTCCTCAGAGCTGACCTCAATGTACCGCTTGAGGACGGTAAGATACTTGATGACACAAGGATAAGATCAGTCCTCAGAACTATCCGATACCTCATTGAGCAGGGTTCACCTGTTGTTCTGGCTTCTCACCTGGGCAGGCCAAAGGGGAAAATAGTTCCGGATTTTAGCATGAAGCCCATTGCCGAGAAGCTGAAGGAAATACTCACAGAAACCAGAATTCTGTTTGCAAGAGATTGTATTGGCAAAAGAGTGGAGGCCATGGCTGCCGGTCTTGGCCCGGGAGAACTTCTCGTTCTTGAAAATCTGCGGTTTCATCCCGAGGAGAGAGCAAACGATCCCGACTTCTCCCGGAAACTTGCGGCACTGGCAGACATCTATGTGAATGATGCCTTCGGCACCAGCCACAGGGAACACGCATCTATGGTTGGTGTTCCGGAGATACTTGGCGGGGGCTATGTTGGTTTTCTTGTGGAAAAAGAACTGCGGGTTTTCGGAGAACTTGTAAGGCACCCCAGGAAGCCATATACGGTAATTCTGGGTGGTGTTAAGGTCAGCGACAAGGTTGCAGTGATAGAAAATGTTCTGCCGAAACTGGATAACCTTATTGTAGGAGGAGCCATGGCATTTACCTTCTATAAGGCAATGGGTCTTGAGACCGGTACAAGCATAGTTGAAGAGGATACAATTCAGACAGCCAGGGACATCATAAAGGCCGCTGAGGCCAAAGGAGTAAATCTTATCCTGCCGGTGGATATTGTCTGCGCTCCCTCAAAAGATCAGGGTGACAAGGCGGTTGTCAGGCGATTTGATGACCTCCCGGCGGATATGGCCGGGTTTGACATTGGACCGGAATCCATTGAGTTGTTCCGCAGGACAATGCTGAAGAGTAAAACAATTGTCTGGAACGGTCCAATGGGATTATTTGAGATCCGGCCGTTCGATATAGGTACCAGACAACTTGCTGCATTCATGGCAGATGCGACTTCCTACGGTACAATAGCTGTCGTAGGTGGCGGAGACAGCATGCGCGCAGTTCGTGAAGCCGGTGTTGCAGAGCAGATCACTCATGTTTCCACCGGTGGAGGTGCTTCTCTGAAATTGCTTCAGGGTGAAGAACTTCCAGCCCTTGAGCATCTTAAAATTGATGGAGTCAAACCATTTGTAGGAGCCAACTGGAAGATGAACGGTTCACTGGCTATGGGCATTGAGTACATCTCACTGCTGGACGAGGGGAATGTTAACTATTTTGGAGCTGATGTGGTTCTTTTTGCTCCGTTCACCCTTCTTGCCGCCTTCGCGCCACTGGCGGAAAAGGCAGGTATATACCTGGGAGCACAGGACATTTTCTGGGAGGAGAAGGGTGCATTCACCGGTGAGATAAGCGCTGGAATGCTTAAAGAAGCAGGATGCTCCTGGTTCCTTGCAGGGCACAGTGAGAGACGGCATATCCTTGGCGAAACCGATGAGATCGTAAGGAAGAAAGTACAGGCGGGTCTTTCCGCTGAACTATCCTGCGTTCTCTGTGTGGGGGAGCTTCTTGAACAGCGCGAAGCGGGAAAAACCGAGGAAGTTATCCGCGGGCAGTTGGAATCAGCCCTCAGAGGTCTGGAAGATGCCAATCCCTACAATCTGATTATCGCCTACGAGCCGGTGTGGGCCATAGGTACGGGAAAAACCGCCACACCTCAGGAGGCACAGAGAATACATGCCCTCATAAGAGAATGGGTTTCGGAGATTCTTGATGAAGAATTTGCCGGGGAAATGGGAATCATCTACGGAGGCAGTGTGAAACCGACCAATGCTGCTGAAGTTATGGCCGGTAAAGATGTCAACGGAGCCCTTGTAGGCGGAGCCAGCCTGAAGGCTGACAGCTTCATAGAGATAGTAGCTGAGTGCCGCTGAGCAATAAAAGAAGAGCGGAAACGGGGGGCCGCTATACGGCTCCCCTCCAGTAAACCCATGGGAATTCTCAGTTTTATAATTACTCTTCTTCTTTTTGCCTCCATGGAAGTGGCCAGTAAACCCCTGATGGGGTCAATCGATCCTCTGGTGCTTACATTCTGGAGATTCGTCTGCGGTGTTGCTGTTCTGGGAATTGTGATGCTTGTAAGACGCAGAAAAGTGAAGTTGTCACCCGGAAAAGTATCTGTTCTTGCCCTCATGGGAATTCTCAATACTTTCATGAGCATGTCTTTTCTTCAGCTTGCAGTTAAGAACACTGAAGCTTCCAGAGCGGCAACTGTCTTCTGTTCCAATCCGGTCTTCGTTGTAATAATCGCGGCTATTCTCGGCTGGGAGAAATACACGAAGAGAAAAGGCTTCGGTCTTCTTCTTGGTTTATCAGGTCTTGTGCTTGTAACCGGGATGCATACAATGAAGGTTGATACAGGAACGATCTATGCGCTTCTTGCATCAATCACTTTCGCCCTGTACATTCTTCTGGGCAGGAAAGCTTCGCTAAGCGCCGACCCCATAACAATCAATGTTATTTCATTCGCATTCGGCCTTGCTGCACTTGCTGTATGGTTGATTGTAAAAGGTATTCCAATGAGCCCGGTACCGCTGAAATCAGAAATGCCGTCCTTTCTCTTCCTGGGGATTGGAGTCAGCGGACTGGGGTATGTCACCTTTATCACTGCAATCAGAAAACTCGGTGCCGGAAATGCCTCAACGATCTTTCTGCTGAAACCGGCGGTAGCAACAGTTCTGGCCATTGTGTTTATAGGTGAAACTGTGAGTCTGCACTTCATAATCGGACTGCTGCTGGCAGGGGCAGGCAGCTATCTGATTGCAGGGAAGAGGTAAAAAGAAGCCGGGCTACACCTGTGCCCGGCTGTTCCATACTATTTTGAGTTTACAGATGCCTTCATGAACTGCACTCGTTCAAATTCAGCAGGATTTCCACTGTTTCTCTGGCTGAGCCTTTCACGGAAGTCCTCAATGCAGTTGTAATTGTGTTTTCTCATCCAGTCGGCGACGAATCCATGCATATCTGCCATTACGCCAAGTCCGTTCTTGTAGAGGGTGGAGCATATCTGTACGGCATTGGCACCTGCCAGAAGATGTTTGATAACTGCCTCGCCGTCGTGAATTCCAGTGGTGGCAGCTATATCGCAGGATGTAACCGGACTGATCAGGCTTACCCAGCGCAGTACACTCTCTGTTTCATCAGGTGTTGAAAGCAGAGAGCCATTGATCACCTCAAGGTTCTCAATGTCAAAATTAATCCTGAAGAATCTGTTGAAAAGCACAATACCGTCTACGCCGCAGTCATCCAGTTCCTTTGCGAATGCAGAAACACTGGAGAAGTAAGATCCGATCTTAACCGATATAGGAATACTGATCTGGGATTTGATGTCGGAGACAATGTCAAGAATTGTGTTTTCGTTCTCTCGACCTGTTCTTCGCGGATCCGACGGAAGAATAAAAGTATTCAGTTCGATGGCTGAAGCACCGGCGTTTTCAAGTTTTTTTGCGAATTCGATCCAGTTTCCCTTACCGAAGCAGTGAATACTTGGAATGATTGGAATGTCTACAGCGCTTCTGGATTTCTCCAGAAATTCAAGATAGCTGGAAACTGCATTATGCATTCCGTAACTGTTGATGTAATTCACAGCCTCCGGATACCAGGCGCCATCACCGGCCAAATTGCCCAGATCAGACTCAATCTGTTCTTCAAAGATGGATTTAAGCACTACAGCTCCGGCTCCGGCATCAGCACAGGCTTTCACTTTTTCCGGCGTCCCTGTAAGACCGCAGCTTCCCACTATTATGGGGTTTCTCAGCTTCATACTCATATATACTGTGGAAAGGTTCATTAATTACCCCACTCGTTGGTTATGTATTTTCAAATTCCATACTGGAACATATAAGCGCCATTCAAAATTGAAAAGGTCTCACAATCCTTTGCTTACCTGTCAACAACTTGGCTCATGGAAACCCGCTGTGGGTTTACCCGTGAGTCTGTCAGGAAATATAATTGCGACTCAAGCTTGTTTGGGGGTATCGAAAATTTAAAGAACACTTAAAATGCTTGTCTTGCCTGTCATTTCACACGCCCCTTCTTCTGTGATTAAAGCGATTCAGGGCTTTGTACACAAAGTATCGCAATTCTCTGCGATGCCTGGAAGTTTTCCAGATGCTTCAGTTTGCCCGATGTCATCACAAGGTGATGAATGATTCTGTAAACATGCGAGAAAAATCATATTATAAGGCTATAATTGTTTAAATATAGGTGACGAAATACACATATAATACAGCGCATGTGCGGATATACACCATTGACTTTGGCGGTAATGTCGATATATCATTGTTGTGGTGATTGCCTGATAAAGGCCAAGATTAAACAGAGTCACCAGGTGAAAAGAGCATATTGGATCCTCGTAGCCGGGAGATTGGATTATGCACATTGCTTGTATTGAGCAGAGCCGTTTTTCTGATTATCTAAAGCTTCCGCAATCAAACTCAGAGGAGTGTTACAGAGTAACGGTGTCTGAAGAGGATACCGGATGTGTTTTGCGTTTCCTCCGCTCAACAGCAAGGTTTTTTCTCTCTGGTCTGTTTTCAAGTGTGTGTATGTTGTCAATCATCTGCAGCGGAAGTGCTTCGGCAATTGATGAAACCCTTCCTGTGGTTGAGGAGGCAGCTTCCACAGTTGATCCGGCAACCGTTGTGGATGAAGATGTGGATGAACATATCTGCATCGGAGTGCTGGCACTGCGGGGAAGTGCCCAGTGTCTTCAGCAGTGGGGAGCCACAGCAGACTATCTTACCGGCAGTTTGCCCGGATACACATTCTCTATAGTTCCACTGGGGTTTGATGAAGTACACAGAGCGGTAGAGTACGGTGAAATTGATTTTGTACTGGCAAATTCCTCCTTCTATGTAAACCTGGAAGTACGGTATGGAGTGATGCGAATAGCCACTCTTAACAATCTGCAGGTAAACGGCATAGCGCACAAGGTTTTCGCCGGTGTTCTTTTCTGCAGGGCAGACCGTGATGACATACAGGATGTTGAAGACCTGAAGAACAAAACATTCATGGCTGTTGATGAGCAGTCTCTTGGCGGCTGGCATATGGTGTGGCGCGAGTTGCAGCAGTATGGAATTGACCCCCATCGTGACTTCGCTGAACTAAGTTTCGGGGGAACCCATGATGCGGTGGTTTACGCGGTACTGGCAGAAGATGTTGATGCCGGAACTGTTAGAAGCCACATACTTGAACGAATGGCTCTTGAGGGAAAAATTCAGCTTGACAGCATCAAGGTGCTGACATTTCACCATGACTGCAACGATGAAGTTCGCTACCTGCACTCAACACGTCACTACCCGGAGTGGCCTTTTGCCAAGTGTCCAGCCACCACCAACCAGCTGGCTGAACAGGTCGCCATCGCCCTTATTGGAATGCCTGCAAACAGTCAGGCCGCAAAGGATGCTATCTGCGCCGGATGGACCATTCCCCAGAACTACCAGCCTGTGCGGGAACTCCTCATGGCTCTTCGCCTGTCCCCCTATGAAGACTACGGAAAAGTAACCCTCAGGGAAGTTCTCAATAAGTACAGATTCTGGCTTCTTGGTTTGTTTTTACTGATCTCAATTATCATTCTCTTCACCATTCGATCCGCCCGGCTGAAATCAGAACTTGAGCAGTCGATCCGGACCGAGAAAGAGCGAGCGCGCTCACAGTCTCTTATACAGACAATTATTGATTCTCTTCCCACGGCTGTTATGGTGGTTGAAGCAGATACCCGTATCGTTCGTGATGTGAATCCGGCGGCAACGGAAATGATAGGGTTGCACAGGGATAAGATTACAGGAAAAATATGCCACGAATTTATCTGCCCGGCTGCAGAGGGGTACTGTCCGATTCTTGACCTGGGGCAGACTGTTGATCACTCCGAGAGAGTGCTGCTTACAGCTCACTGCGGAGAGATTCCAATATTGAAAACTGTTGTTCAAATCGTTCTTGACGGAAAGAAGTGTCTTCTGGAATCCTTTATAGACATCACCAGCCTTAAAGAGGCGGAGAATACGCTGCAGCAGGCCCATGACCGTCTGGAAAAGATGGTCGCAGAGCGTACCGCCGACCTGGAAGAGGCCAATCTGCACCTGCAGGAGCTGGACAAACTCAAATCAATGTTCATTGCATCGATGTCACACGAGTTGCGCACACCGCTGAACTCCATTATCGGCTTCAGCGGGCTGCTGCTGCAGGGTCTGTCAGGTGAGCTGAACAGTGAGCAGAATGACAGTCTGAATCGTATTTACCGTTCCGGGAATCATCTGCTTGAACTGATCAGTGATGTGATTGATATTTCAAAGATCGAGGCTGGCCGCATTGATGTCTTCTACGAGCATTTCATGCTTAAAGATGTTGTGGATGAAGCAGTAGAGACCATCCGCCCGCAGGTAGATGCCAAAAACCTCTCACTTGAACTGGCGGGGGATACCTGGCCCGAGATGAATACAGACCGGAAACGATTGCTGCAGTGCCTTCTTAACCTCCTGAGTAATGCGGTGAAGTATACCGAACATGGGAAGGTTGATTTCTCTGTTGCAGTAACAGGTGATATGGTGGAATTTCTGGTGAAAGACACCGGTATCGGTATTTTTGAAGATGATATGAGTAAGCTCTTTGAACCATTCGAACGACTTGATACACATCTGCGGGTCAAAGCAGGCGGCACAGGGCTCGGGCTGTATCTGACGAAGAAGATTGCCGAGGATCTGCTGCACGGCAGTCTCTCTGTTGAGAGTACCGTTGACGAAGGAAGCACATTTGGAATGAAAATACCTCTTGATGTTACCGATTATCTATCGGAGGAAAAAAATGGATGATGAAAAGAAGCTCACAGCACTGGTCATAGAAGACAACGAAGACAACATGGTATTGATAACCAAACTTCTGCACATGAACGGGTTCAAGATCATCTGGGCAGATACGGGTATGAAAGGGCTGCGGATGGCCCAAGAGGAAAACCCGGATTTTATCCTGCTTGATATACAGCTGCCCGATATCGAAGGTACGGAAGTGCTGAAAAAAATACGGGCCCTGGATACAAGTGCCGGCAGGGTATGCGTTATCGCAATGACCTCCTACGCAATGGCAGGAGACAGGGAAAGACTGATGGCTCTGGGTTGCAACGGTTACATAGAGAAACCCATCAACCCCATGACGGTTATCAGCCAGATCAGAAAAGTGATTGAGGAATATTCATGAAAGTACTGATTGCTGAAGATACCGAAGATTCCCGGGTGATGCTGGAACGGGTTCTTGCAAGCGGCGGGTACGAGGTTTCAAGTGCTGTGAATGGTCTTGAGGCTCTGCTGCTGGCAAAAAAAGACCCTCCCGATATCATTGTTTCCGATATTATGATGCCGGAGATGGACGGTTTTGAATTGTGCCGTAAAATAAAAGCTGATCCTGCGCTCAGAGATATTCCTTTTGTGTTTTACACAGCCACCTATACAGAACGGAAAGACAAAGAGCTGGCAATGGCTCTTGGAGCTTCCCGATTTATTCTCAAACCAGCCATCCCCCAGGATATACTTCGCGCAATCGGTGAGGTTCTGGCAGAACCCGTGACCGTCACATCGCAGATTTCACCGAAGTTGCCCATAAACAACCATGTGCTTAACAGTATGTACCGGCGTTCTGTGGGTAGAAAACTCGACAAAAAGATAGTTGAGCTGGAAAAAGAGCGTGAAGCTCTGAAAAAAAGTGAGGAGAAATTCCGCACCATTGTTGAAGCCATGACCGACGGTGTTTCCATTATTGATGAGAACTACAACATGAAATATGCGAACTCGGTTCTTATAGAAGAATTCGGTACCTTTGAGGGAAGAAAGTGCTACGAGTATTTTAACGGACTTGATGAATCGTGCTCTTTCTGCGGGAAAAAGAACTCATACACGGGCAAAAAAGTGCATTGGGAGTGGATCTGCGCAAAGAAGAACAAGATCTACGATGTGATTTCCGTTCCCTTGAGGAGTTCAACGGAGATCGTTGCTGTGCTTGAAATACGGAGAGACATAACTGACCGCAAGCAGTCAGAGGCAAAACTGGCAGAACAGATGATGCACAGAGAGATGCTGCTGGACAGTCTTCCCCACCCTGCCATGCTTATCGGCAAAGACAGAGTTATCATCTCATCCAACCGTACCGCCATGGAGTATGGTGCATTCCCCGGGGAAATATGCTGGGAAACATTCGCCGGCTGCGAGTTTGTTTCAGAAGAAGAAAAACAGCACTACAGGGAAAGCGGATCCCCACTGCCCGGGACATGCTGCTTCTTCTGTCAGGCTGACAAGTGTCTTGCCGATACAGGCAGTGCAAGCAATCCGGGAATAGAGTTTGGCGGGAAGATATGGAACATGCACTGGGTAGCCCTGGATGAAGAAACCTATCTGCACTATGCAATTGATGTTACCGATGAAAGAAAGCAGCAGGCAGAACACGAACGGTTGATATCTGCAATGGAACAGGCGGCTGAGGTTGTTATTATCACCGATGTGGATGGAACTATTCAATATGTAAATCCGGTCTTTCTGCAGGCTACCGGTTACACATGTGAGGAGGCTATTGGCAGAAATCCCAGCTTTCTGAGCAGCGGTAAACAGAGTGATGCGTTTTACAGGGAGATGTGGGAGACACTCAAGAGCGGCAAAACCTGGACCGGTCGATTAGTAAACAAAAAGAAGGACGGAATGCTGTATACAGAGGAGGCTAGTATATCTCCTGTACTTGATACATCCGGTGATATTATAAACTTTGTGGCTGTTAAGCGTGACATTACCATAGAGATCAGCCTGCAGGAACAATCTCGACAGATGCAGAAGATGGAATCCATCGGACGGCTTGCCGGGGGGGTAGCCCACGATTACAACAATATGCTGGGAGTAATCCTTGGTTACCTTGAAATATCCATGGAGGATATGGATCCTTCACTTCCACTGTATGCCAATTTAATGGAAATACGCAAGGCTGCAGAACGTTCTGTGGGGGTGACCAGACAACTGCTGGCCTTTGCCCGCAAGCAGCCTTTCAGTACTGAGATTCTGGATCTGAATGCAACACTGGCGGGGATGTTGAATATGCTCCACCGGCTTATCGGTGAAAACATAGAAATATTATGGAAACCGGGAGATAGTTTGTGGTCGGTGAAGGTAGACCCGTCGCAAACTGATCAGATTATTGCCAACTTGTGTATCAATGCCAGAGATTCTATTAGTGGTTCGGGCAAAATCGTTATTGAGACAAGGAATGTGACAATAAGTAAGACTTACTGCTCTGAGAATACATGGTTCATACCCGGTGAGTTTGTACTTCTGACGGTAAGTGACGATGGTTGCGGTATTAGTAAAGAAATCATGGAGAACATATTTGAGCCATTCTTTACCACTAAGGAAATTGGAAATGGAACTGGTATGGGGCTGGCTACAGTATATGGTATTATCAAGCAGAACAATGGGTTCATCAACGTTTACAGCGAGCCGGGGCAGGGAACGTCCTTTAAAATTTACCTGCCACGGTATACCGGAGCAGATGAAGAGCATGGTAAGAACGCTGATTCGGCTGAAGCGGCCAGGCGGGGGGACGAAACAATTTTAGTGGTTGAGGATGAGCTGGCCCTTCTCAAAATAATCAGAATGATGCTGGAAGGTATGGGCTACACTGTACTGACCGCTTCCACGCCTGACGAGGCCCTCCACATAGTCAAGGACTTTTCCTCCCGGATTGATCTGCTTATTACAGATGTTGTATTGCCTGAAATGGATGGAAAGGCTCTGACTGATAAACTTCTGGTTACCAGTCCAGGGCTCAAGTGTCTTTTCATGTCCGGTTACACTTCAGGTGTAATCGCTCACAGGGGGTTACTGGACGAAGGTGTACACTTCATACAGAAACCGTTTGCACTGGCAGATCTGACTGCCATGGTGCGAAAGGTTCTGGACAGCGAGTAAACTCGGTGAGTCAGAAATCTTTTTAAACCGTACTGGAAAACCGTATAAAGGAGAAGCGAGGGCACTGAACGGTGCCCTCGCTTCCTGTGAAGATTTAAGGCTTGTACTCTTTTATGAGTTTTCCCAGTCTTCTGCAACCTTCTCTGATCTTTTCCTCATTGCTGTAGCTGAAGTTAAGGCGCATGGAGCGGTGGTCTTCGTTCTTCGGGAAGAAAGCACTTCCCGGCACATAGGCCACATTCTTTTCGATAGCTTTCTTGAAAAGCTCATCGGTATCCATGCCTTCAGGCAGTGTGAGCCAGAGGAAGAGTCCACCTTCGGGCTTTGTCCAGGAAACTCCTTCTAGATCACCCAGGTTCTTTTCGAGCTCTTCAAGCATAACATTACATCTGCTGTGATAGAGCTTGATGATGATCTTAAGTCCGGCTTCCAGAGCGCCCTCTTCCAGCATGTGGTAAGTTACAGCCTGATTAAACGGAGGGGTACACAAGTCCATTGACTGTTTGGCCATGATGAATTTGTTAATAAGCCACTCCGGTCCGTA
Source organism: Candidatus Sabulitectum sp. (assembly GCA_023139045.1). Taxonomy (GTDB): domain Bacteria; phylum Fermentibacterota; class Fermentibacteria; order Fermentibacterales; family JCC-6; genus Sabulitectum. Next base: position 36,081 of record JAGLOJ010000018.1, on the reverse strand, counting down.
GGCCCAGCCAAGACGGAAACCGGGAAGCATGATCTTGGAGAAGGTGTAAAGGCTGAGAACTCTCTCCGGAGCCAGGCTCTGGAATGTTTGTTGATGCTCGCCCTCAAACCTGATCTGGCGGTAGGGGGTATCCTCAACGATGATGTAATCCCTGTCCCTGGCGATCTTTACTATCTCTTTTCTACGCTCAAGCGGAATTGTAACTCCTGCTGGATTCTGAAAATCAGGAATTAAATATATCAGCCTGGGCCTTCTGCCCTCTGCTTCAAGTTTGTCCAGCATTTCCACGAGTTTCTCTGGAATCATGCCGTGTTCATCCAGCTCAACTCCCACGGGCACTCCGCCATAGCTCTTTATAGACTGAAGCCCGCCAAGATAAGTGGGGAGTCCAACAATGCATGTATCTCCGGGGTTGAAAAAGATCTTGGCCATGATTTCGAGACCCTGCTGACTTGCGGTAGTTACCAGAATCTGATCAGGATCAGCGTCAATACCATCTCTCTTCATGATCTCTGCCAGCTTTTTCCGAAGCCTGGGGTCACCCTCTGTAGCACCGTACTGAAGAGCTTTTACGTGCTCTTCCTCAAGAACTTTTGCAGTTGCCCTCTTCACATATTCCACTGGAAATGTTTGAGGAGCAGGAAGACCGCCGGCAAAGGAGATTATATCCGGATTGTGCGTGAGCTTGAGAAGCTCCCTGATCACAGAGCGCTGCATACCATTCGCACGATCGCTGAAGTAGGAAGTTCGGTCCAATCTGGACCCCCTTTCTGGTTACTTTTTATATAAAACAATACAACAGGCATCTCAATACACAGCCATACTATCGGTTGCGACCTCTATCGGTGTCAACTCTGTAAAAAGAGGCTATATTCCATCCCTGAAACCCTATTCCTCAAACAAGGAGAAAAGTTGTGAAAAAACTTTTGTACATCATACCTGTAGTGCTTCTGATGTTTGCATGCGGCCAGGAAGAACCTGCCGCCGATGTAACAGCGGAAGATATTGAGACAGAAACAGTGGAAACAACAGACACAGAGCCAGTGGAGGATGTTCAGGTGGAAACCGCAGCACCGACCTCAGTTACAGCAAGGCATATTCTTATTTGTTACGATGGTTGTGCTGTGGATGGTCCTTTCAATCGCACTCAGGACGAGGCTCTTGCCCTGACCGAAAATATACAGAGCAGAATTCAGTCTGAAGAGCTTGACTTTACGCAGGCTGCAGTTGATTACTCTGATTGTCCTTCCAGTGCTGATGGTGGAATGCTCGGTGAATTCGGTCGCGGAGCTATGGTTCCCGCTTTCGAGGAGGCTGCATTCGGTCTGCCTGTTGGTGGAATTTCCGGAATCGTCGAGACCCAGTTTGGCTACCATCTGGTTTGCAGAGAGAATTAACACAGTTTGAGCACTCCTGAATACAGAATCGACGAAGATGATTCAGGCCTCAGACTGGACAGTTTTCTTGCACTTCAGGACAATCTTGGTCTGAGCAGAAGTTACATAAGCACACTGATCCGGAACGGTCATGTGAGGGTTGACGGCAAGGCACCTGTCAAGCCGTCAACCCATTTGAAGAGCAATCAGATTGTTATTGTGAATATCCCCGATCCGGAGCCAATTGATCTCATTCCGGAGAATATTCCGATTGATATCGTTTATGAAGATGCACATCTGATTGTGGTGGACAAACATGCCGGACTTGTTGTTCATCCTACGCCCAGTACACGGAATGGAACACTTGTTAATGCGTTGCTCTATCACTGCCGGGATACACTCTCCGGTATATCCGGAGACTTGAGACCGGGTATTGTTCACAGGCTTGACAAGGAGACTACCGGTCTGATGATGGTCGCGAAAGACGATGAAACACACAGACATCTTTCAGCACAGCTGGCAGCAAGAACAGTAAAAAGAAGGTATGTTGCTTTGTGCTGGGGTTTTCCTTCACCCTCGGAAGGAAGAATAGACGGTCCCGTAGGCAGAGATCCAAACAACAGACAGAAGATGACCGTGATTGAAAGTGGAAGAAGGGCAGCTACGAATTACAGGATTATCAAAAAGTACTCAATTGCCAGCTTGATTGAATGCCGACTTGAAACAGGCAGAACTCACCAGATCAGGGTACATATGTCGGTTTTAAAAAAATGTCCGATTATCTGTGATTGCAAATACGGTGGAATGTCTCCAGGGGGAGTTCCCTCAACAAGAGAAAACAGGGAGTTGATAGCGGATGCTATCAGGCTTGCCGGTCATCATATGCTTCACGCTGAGACACTTGGTTTTATCCATCCAATCACTAATGAGGAGCTTGAGTTTAATTCCGCACCACCCATAGAATTTCGTCTGGTCCAGAAAAAACTCGACTCAGTTTCAACTGGTAAATAACAATGACTGCGAACTGCATGGTTTTCTCAGCTCTGCTTGCTGTTCCGCTCTCGGCAATGATATGTACCAGTAATCTTCTCTATTTTTTTGTTCTTTTTTCAGTTGCTTCTATCGCCAGTGGAAGGTGGAAGTACTGCAGAAGACTTTTCTTTCTCTCATTTCCTCCTGCTGTTTTGCTTGTCTGGGCTTACCTCTCCGGGAATAATCAAAGCACTCTGAGATCCATCAGGTGGATTTGTGCTCTGGCTTCCGGTACATATTTTGCATCCGAACTCGGCACCGGGGGTATGGCAGGCGTTCTTCAATCTATGAGACCGTTCCCTTTTACGGAAAAACTCTCAGTATTGATGCAGATGGCAGGTAGTACAGCATCAAATGTCAGACCGTGCTGGGTTGGAAATTCAGAACTGCCGCTTTTTTCCAGAATTCTGCAGACTGCAGGCGATTCCGTGTCTAAAGCCAATTCAGTTCTTCCTGAACGAAAACCTTGCGGAGTATTGCCTCTTTCAGTAGCAGTGTTATCCTGGATATTTCTTCTTCTTTCTGTTTCCGGAATAGCTGATGGCATGGTAAGATGAGATTGCTTATACGGTTCGAGTTTGACGGAACAGTATACTCCGGCTGGCAGATACAACCCAGAGATATCACTGTGCAGGGGGAAATTGAGAAAGCACTTCAGCAAATGTGCGGCAGACACATTTCGATTACAGGGGCCGGTAGAACTGATGCCGGTGTGCATGCTGCATGTATGCCTGCCCACCTCGATATCAACCCCGATGAACTTGGCAGGATCGAGAATGGGCTTAACACAATGCTTCCCCGGAATATCTCCTGTGTCTCAGTTGAGCAGGTGGCTGATGATTTTCATGCCAGATTTCATGCGGTTTCCAGAAGCTACGAGTATCATATTGGATCAGGTCGGCATCCTCTCAAGGGCCGGTACGAATATCAGCCCGGGGTGTTTAACCTCGATACAGACGCCATGAGAACAGCCGCTGAACTCTCACTGGGTCATTCAAACTGGCGCGGCTTTGCACGGGAGGGGGGAGGAAACACCACCTGGGATATGAATGTTTTATCAACATCTGTTGTGGAAAATAACGGGGGCTGGACACTGACCATTACTGCAAACAGGTTCCTGAGAGGTGTGGTGAGAATCTGGTCCGGCACCATTTTTCGAATTGGTACCGGAAGAATCTCTCCGGAAACAGTAAAAAGCATACTTGATACTACTGACAAAAGGCTTGCCGGTCCCTCATTACCTGCGAGTGGACTAATACTTACGGAGGTGAGATACCCCCCCCCATGAAATTTAGTAGAAAAGAACTGAGGCTGAAAAGCCTTTCCGGTAGAACATCCAAAGTCACCAGTGATCTCCTTACCGGTGAGTGGCAGGCGGATACGCCTGTAAGCGAATTTGTTCACTCTCTGCCTGATATTCTTGCAGTACGAGAGATGCGCAGGCTTGCCAGAGCCCTGGTTGACGCAAGAGAGGCAGGAGGAGCTCGTCTGCTGATGTACGGTGGGCATGTGATTAAGTGTGGTCTTGGCCCTCTTGTTGTCAGATGGCTGGAAGACGGAGTATTCACTGCATTGGCCACCAACGGTGCCGGATCAATTCATGATTTGGAAATGGCCCTGTACGGAGCCACTTCAGAAGATGTTCAAGCCGGTATTAAAGATGGTTCTTTCGGTATGTGGGAGGAAACTGCAATCCACTACGGCAAAGCCCTTGGTCGCCGCCGGGGCATAGGGCGCGGCATTGGTCTGGAGATAATTGAGAATGGTGGAAACACCCTGATCAGTCCAATGGCAGCAGCTGTGGAGAATGGGTGCACCGTTACCGTTCATCCCAGTCTGGGGTCTGATATAGTCCATCCTGTATACCATGTTGACTGGTCGGCACTGGGTCGGGAAGCCGAAAAGGATTTTGTTTCATTTGTAGAGGTCGTTGGCAATCTGGCGAATGGTGTTGTTCTTAATGTGGGCAGTGCCGTTGTTATGCCGGAGGTTTTCCTGAAGGCTCTTTCTTCCGCACGGAACCTGGGCTTTCCCGTAGAGAACATTACTACAGCTGATTTTGATATGATCAAACAGTACAGATCCACTTTCAATGTTGTAAGGCGCCCTGTGAATGCCCTGGGCGGTCAAACGGTTGAGGTTACAGGTCACCATGAACTTATGCTGCCCCTGCTTGATGTATTTATCAGGGCAGAGGAGGAAAAGAAATGAAATACATTCTTCTCTTGTATGCTTTCATTTTGTTAGCCGGTTGCGGTACCACCACATCCTCTGATGGCAGTAATGATGAAATTACCGATCCCTATGCAGATCCTCCGGGATACTCTGGAGATCCGTTTGCGGGGTTCGGCCCGGTGACTTCAATCAGGTTTCCTGCAGATGAAGATAGTGGGATAGAAATAGAAACCCCAACCGCTGTGAATGGACCATGGGGTGTTCAGGTGGCTGCTTGCAGCTCTATTGACGCTGCACTGACCCTGCGTGACACAATTGCTGCTCAAACAGATCAGCCGGTATTCATAGACCATACCGGTAGTTACTACAAGGTCAGGGTTGGTTCTTTTGCAATTTCATCGGACAGTGATGAATTGAGGGCTCAACTCAGGTCAAGTGGCTATCCGGATGCCTGGAGCGTTCAGCGGTAAACTGGTATCCCGTCGTGCAACAGTGACAGCTATTGCTTAAAAGGACAGACCCCCGCAGCGTCTCTAATTTTTGCTGCCATCTCAGGTTCGGTGACCAGATGATTCAGTAGCAGATTCATGTTGTCTGCAACCTGCTCTGATACTTTGCTCTCCTGGGACAATGCCGTTCTGTACCATGATTCAGCAGCTTCCAGTCTGCCTCTCAGCAGATTGACTTCTGCAATGGTTACAGCGTAGCTCTCCTGGTGGTGATTGTCACTCTCGAGTATCAGCTGTCTGCAATGGTGCGCTGTATCGTCAGCCCTTCTGTATGCCTCTTTATCTCTTCCACTTAAAAGAAGCAATGTGGCTGAATTGATCCCAGCTTCAACAGAGCCTGTAAGAAGATGGCATCTGGAGAAAAGGTGTTCGGCATCAATGAGCAATTCGTGATTTTCACAGTCGGAAGCCATCCACATCTTTTTTCTTAAGTAGGCTTTGCTCAGGAGTAGTTTCCTGTCCCATGGTTTAGCTACAATAAGTTTGTTCAGAATAATCTCAGCATTATCCCATTGACCTCGAGAGATGAATATTGAGACCCTGTCCAAGAGTCTCTTCATGGCCTCACTTTTGATAACCAACTCCTTAAAACAGCGACAGTGTTGCATACGATAGCAAGCCAGGTAAGGATTAATAATAGTTTTGCAGTAAATTTACAAGGGTGATGTTATCTGGAATGAAGTGCATTAAATACGGATGCTGTAAACATCTTTTTGATGATGAGTTTGCAGAATTGCCCTTGACACTTTCTACTGGATTGAGCATATACGGCGCACGCAAAAACGGAGCGGGAATAGCTCAGTTGGTAGAGCCCTACCTTGCCAAGGTAGCTGTCGCGAGTTCGAGTCTCGTTTCCCGCTCCACTTTTTTGCGTCTTCGCGCAAAAAAGTGGAGCGGGGACCAGTGCTGCCGCCCTGCTTCCCGCCCTCTGATCATCAAAAAAGCAAAAACAATATTCGGAGCCGCGCAAAAAAGTGGAGCGGGGATTGTGCTGTCGCTCAATTACCCGCACTCTGATCATCAAAAAACAAAAGCTCCGATCTGCAGTTTTACTCATTCAGGAGAATGGTTCTGTATGGATAATCACACCGTTGCCCTTGCAGATTTCGCAGATGAGGCAGACTCTGATTTTGATGAAGACGGTTTTGAGGAGCTGGTTGTCACTTCTTACGGATCTGCAGGTGATGGAACAGAACTAAAAATTATTGATTTCCAGGATGGTGGGAATGTGAATATTTCCGCGCATGGATTGACTGAGCTTGACACTGATAACGAGACGGCTCGGGTTTTTGGTACACTTGCTGCTGCAGAGGAGAACGGCACTTTCTATATTTCCGGGGTCGCTAAAACAGGTGTTCTGTCCGGAACACTTGAGAAAGTGTTTGTGTACACTCTGGACACCGATCCTGTAGATGTTACTTATGTATGGCAGACTCCGTGGATGAACGGGAGGGACTTTTGTAGTAACCTTTCAGGCCCTGCGATTGGAGACTTGGATGGTAACTCTGATCTTGAGGTTGTATACACTCTTAACGGAGAGAATGTAATGCGCGGTAGTGGACCTACTTATGAAGGGGTTACCTGCGGCTGGGATTTGGGTGATGGTTCAATGGAATTTCAAAGCACCAATATTCCTTACAATCCGGTAATTGGTGGTGGAGCGCATATCAGATCACAGCCGGTTACAGGTCTTACTACAACGCTGGGTTCAGGAGAAATGGCAATCTTTTCAGGATTCTCATCATATCTTTGTGGGCATGATCCCCAGAGCGGTTCATCAATGCTGGAAGGCTTCCCCTCATGGACCCGTGATGCCTCCTTTGCTGTACCTGCTGTTTGTGACCTGGATGGGGATGGATTTTCAGAAGTTCTATATATTGACTATTCCGGTCATGCCACTCTTTTTGACTGGGAGGGTTACTACACAACCGATGGCTGGCATATGTATCAGGACAACCCACTGCGAAACGGTTTCTATAACACTTCCAGTGATCGAGGCTATGGACTGGATATAAGTGTATCTGAAAATTCCTGTATTTTATCATCGGGAAGCAGAGGTGGCAACTGTGTTGTTGCTGAGATTGAGATAACAGGTGTTACATCCCAGGCAGTTCCTGCTATTATGTCAGCATTTGTATCAGCAGCCACAAGACAGTCTGCTCCAGTTTTAAGCACAAGATCGTCATTTGTAAATTCCAGAGTTTCCAGCCCCTCTGAATTTAGCGATCTAATCATTGAATCCGACATTTCCGAGCTTGCAGAGCCTGTGATTTGTTGCAGAACTGTTGAAGTGGTCGCATTTAATGGTGGCAGATCTATTGGCTCGGTAAGAGTTCCTCTTGAAGAGGGTTTTCATCAGGTCGAGATTCCTCTTCAATCACAACGCTACAGTGAAAGAAGCATAACGGTAATAGCTGATCCATTTAACGAGTATCTTGAAACAGATGAAACAAACAACTCCTCAACGGCAGCAAGTATTTCAGTCGCCACTGACACCCCTGAAGTATTCATATCCAGCCCTGCTGAAACAATAAAGCTGTCAATCAATCTGCCCTTGGCTCTTTCTGATGGTGTAGAAATCAGGGTATACTCAATTGACGGCAGGATTGTTGGTAATCTTAAAACTGAAGAGCTACACACAGGAATGACCACTTTGCTTCCATGTGAGGAAGGGAGCAGGCTTCCAGCTGGAATGTATACCGTCTGTGTTACTGGGCTTGGCGAAGAAGAGTTTGTAAGATAAAGTAATAATACTTGGTAACTGAAGGAGATGATGAAGATGAAGTATTTAACATTGTTCGTTATTCTTCCTGCCCTTCTTTCGCAGACAGCCGGAGCAGACTATATCTTTGAGGAGGCTTATGATCAGCCGCTATCGATTCCTTCACCAGTTTGTCTGGCTGGAGGAGATTTCAATAATGACGGGTTCCCTGATTTTGTTGCAACTTACCATGCTTATCCCAATTCCAATTACTTGTTTCTCTTCAAGGGGAATGGTGATTGCACATTTGATCTGACTTCAATCGTTTCTACTTATACAATGGGTTCAATGACAATGAACGATTTTAACAATGATGGTAATCTGGATCTACTGATTGGTGAGGGATGGGTGGGCGAGAGCACTCATGAAAGTGATACCATCCATGTGTATGAGGGTAATGGGGATGGAACATTCATCGAGATTGATATTCTGATAGCGGAAAATGTTTGGGTTACTTCCGGTGATCTGAATAATGATGGGAATGACGATATTGTAATTGCAGATCTGGATTTTGGTGGTACCGATATAGTAGTTGTGAGACTGGGGAATGGAGATTTCACCTTTCAACCGGCAACAAGTTACAGTGTCCCTCAGGGGATACTCCACACAGTACAGATTCTTGGAGACATGGATCTCGATGGGAATACAGATATTGGTGTAATTAACGGATATGGTGGGGATGGTATAGTATTTCTTTACGGTAACGGTGACGGTACCTTCCAGCCAGCGATGCCTGTTGTTGCGTTTTTTGATGGTGCATTCAATTTCTGCTTTATTGCACCGGGAGATTTTAATGAAGATGGAGAACCGGATTTTGTTGCTACTAGCGGAGATGTTATAGCTAGTGTGGACATCGCTTACGTCTGGGATGGCTCTCAGTATTATGATGCGGATCATTTCACTGGTGCTGGGAATTGGGTCGAAGTTAGAGATTTTAATCTGGATGGACATCTTGATGTAGCGCTTTCATCAGACAACTCTGGAAAGGTTTTCCCCGGTTACGGTAATGGTCACTTCCCAGGCGAATGGAATACTGACAGTCTTTTGTTGATAGCGGACGGTGGTAACGGTGTTCTTTCTGAAGACTTCGACCTTGATGGAGATCAGGATCTGATATTTTTTGGTGATACCTCTGTTGAGTGTTACAGAAATACAACAATTACTCAAGGATGCTCTGAAGAATCTGGAAGTACCATTTCATCGGAATTGAGTGTCAGGGTTTCACCCAATCCGTTCTCTTCTTCTGTTGCAATTGAGGTTTCAGGGAATTCCGGTGTCGATACAGGTATTCAGTATTCGATGTTTCAGGCAGGCTTGTTGTCGAGCTTGAGCCTGATGCAGGTGAGTTTTCTTTCCTCTGGGACGGAAGATCATCTTCAGGAGTTGAAGTACCCAGCGGTATTTATGCAATAAGATGTTCCTCGGGAAATACTATGAGCAGTGAAGTGGTGTTGAAGCTGGAGTAGATGTATGGTGGCCTCTCTGATTTTCGTGTCAACCGTATTCTGATTATAAAAGTAGCCCTTACCCCGACCGGCATATTCATCGAGGGCATCTTAAGACACCGGAAATACTAAAAACGCAGCCTATGACTGCAGCAATGAGGAAGTTCAGCAGCCTGCCGCCCTTGAGGCAGCGACGAATGATGATGGTGATGTTTTTGCCATCTGGAGTGAGGGTGATGTAGAAGTCAGCGGGTACTGGATTGTCATGGGGTGGTTCGATCACGACTGGGTTGAGGTAGAGGAATCAAGTACATCTCCTGTTGATACTGACCCCTTTGTTCTTCAGAGTTCTGCTAATCCTTTTGCGGAGAGCGTAACAATTACTGTTCAGGGAGCAGTTGTACCGGTTCAGCTGATGGTTTACGATTTTTCAGGGCGAATTGTCAGGACTATTTCCAGCAGCAGTGGTAATACTTTTCTCTGGGACGGTTGTGACTCAGAAGGTACTGAGCTTCCGGCCGGAACCTACAGTATCCGGGGAACATCTGCTGGTATAACAACTACTACTCAATTGGTGAAGCTGTAGGCTTAATCAGCAGGCTTAAATGGCATTACCCGACTCTTCTTAAAGGTGTATGATAACGGTACGGAGTTTGTACTGTCTGTCATACATGCAGTGCCTGCTGAGAATCTCATTGCTGCTTTGAAAGGTTAGGAAAATATGAATTACAAGTTATTGATTCTTCCTGTGTTATTTTTGCTGGTCACTGGTTGTGGCATAACCGATATTCTTTCTTTTACCAATGCAAATTTCAGGATCGAGAATACAACAGAGTTTGCTGTCTGCGGTATTGATATCTCTGAACTGGGAAGTCTTACTTTCACTCAAGCGGCCACTGTGGCAGCTTACTGGTGGCAGGATGAATGCCCTGTAGAATTCAATCTCGGTCTGGGTATCAGTAATCCTAATATCGGTAATTCCGGTTTGCCTAAAATTGCGATAACTCTTACCTCTCTTGACTACGATGTTTTCATGGATACCATTGAAGGCGCTGGAGAAGATACTGTTAAGGTGGCTGAAGGTCTATTTACAGGCTCGTTTGGTATTGGTGATGATGGTGAGATTGCTGTTCTCGACCTGGGAATTGAATTTGATGGATTCCAGTTGTTCGAAATACTCGGTCCTCTCGGTATTGTGGATCTCGTTCTGGCAACTGGTGGAATTGAAGGAGACCTGAGGGACGAAGACCATCTTGGAAGACTTCAGATGTTCATGGTTCCAACCATTGATACTCCGCTGGGTGATATGACCTGGGAAGATGGCTTCTGGGTGGGGTTGGACTGGACAGACGGGTCTTAGAGTCTTGATTTTAAATTATGCATTTTGTATGATTGCGTCCCTATGAGTAAAAAAGGAAGGCGACGTGGCCAAGTGGTAAGGCAGTGGACTGCAAATCCACCATTCACCAGTTCGACTCTGGTCGTCGCCTCCATCCCTCTGCGAATCATTCTTGTTGTTGCGGCATTTCTTCTGGTCGTTATCGGCTATGTGTTTGGTGATCCTGCCGCGATTCTTTCTAAAGCAACGAATATCTGCCTGGAATGCATAGGAATAGGTTAGCGCGGCACTCCGTGTTAAGAAAAACTGTGCAGTTCTCCACACTGCTGGTTACCAATCTGCATCTTACAGGCTGGGTTGACGGCACTATTTACACAGGGGCATCCAAAGCTGCAATGATCCCGGGTCTTCACTGCTACAGTTGTCCTTCAAGTGTTCTTGCATGCCCTGCCGGTACATTGCAGTCCATACTGGCAACTCCTGGTTTCTGGGGCATGCTGGCAGCCGGAAGGGCTGACGCACTTGTTGTGCTGGGTGTTATCGGGTTTATTGCTCTGGTCGGTCTGCTTGCGGGCAGATTTGCCTGCGGCTGGTTCTGCCCGTTTGGTCTTCTGCAGGAGCTTCTTTACAAGATCCCGATTCCTCGAATGTCATTTCAGGAGTCTCTCCGACCCGCGAAGTACGCAATGCTTTTTCTGCTTGTTTTTGCCCTCCCTGCATTTCTTAGGCCTGTTGCCGGAGGATCCGGAGATCCGTGGTTCTGCAAGGCTGTATGCCCTGCGGGAACATCTCTTGCAGGATGGCCGCTTGTTTCCATTTCAGGCGGGATTTTCCAGATAGGATTTTTGTTCTGGTGGAAATCTGCTGTTGCTGTTCTTGTGTTGTTGTGGTCAATGGTTGTGGAGCAACCTTTCTGCAGAGCCCTTTGCCCGCTTGGGGCTGCCTGGGGGCTTCTGGGAAAAGTTTCTGTTTTTCGGATGCGTGTATCGGATGCCTGTGTCAACTGCGGAAAATGCGGTGTTGTCTGCCCTATGGGTATTGAAATTTACAAAACCCCTTCAAGTGCAGAATGCATCAGATGCGGACGGTGCGAAAAAGTATGTCCGGTGGATGCGATTTCCCACACAGCCAGGGGGTGATTATGAAGAAATACCTGTGGATTCCGCTTGTTATGATTTTGATGATTCCAGTCTTTGTTGTTTCGCTTTCCCACCATGCACCGGCGGGATCTTCAGTGAACGGTGCTCTGGTAACTGGAATCGAATCGCTTGACAGTATTCTTGTTGCTTCTGCGGGGAAACCGGTACTGATCAACTTCTGGGCTACATGGTGCGGTCCCTGTGTGCGGGAGATGCCGCTGCTGGAGGAGCTTGCTTCAGAACTCGGAGAAGATGCTGTATTTGTTGCTGTGGATCTGGGCGACCCTGATCTGTCTACTCTTGAGCTTTTCAGAGAGAACAATCCCGTTGGCATAACAGTGGTGTGGCTTTCATCCGAAGAGGCTCGCCTGGTGTCTGATCGCTACGAGCTTGCTGATGCGCTTCCAATGACAGTGATTTTTAACGGACTGGGTGAGGAAACCGCAAGGGCAATTGGTGCCCGCAGTTCTGAATGGTTCGCCTCTGCAATGGATGGTGCCTCCGGTGCTGATGTTGAGGTGATTGAAGAGGAGTCCGAGGTACATATTTATGTAGTCGGTCCGGCAGGTGACTCTCTTGTTGATGCTCTTGTTCTTGAAGCCGCTGCAATTGCCGGTACTCATGGTTATGATGTGCTCGACCCTACCGTACCCGGGGATTCCATTCTTATGGCAGAGGCTTATCTCCCGGGTTCCGGATGGCCCTATGCACAGCTTTGTGTCGGCGGTGCCTGCAACAGACCTGTGAGTACTCCCGAGGAACTTCGTTCTGCTTATGAGAGCATGAGATAGGTGGGTTCTCCAGCTATTTCTGTTCTGATACCCTTCAAAAACACAGACAGATTCATTTCTGCTGCATTGGAGTCTCTGGTCTCGCAGACAATATCTGACTTTGAAGTGGTAATGGTTGATGACGGATCCGACGACAATTCACGAAGAATTGCTCAGGAATTCTGCAGGCGCGATTCCCGGTTCAAAATTATTGATGGTGGTCAGGGGCTGGTTTCTTCACTTAATCGTGGTCTTGCAGCAGCCAGAGGAAAATGGATAGCCAGATTTGACAGTGATGATCTCTGCCACCCCGACAGACTTGCTCTGCAACTGATGACAGCGGAGAATTATGGAGAGAAAACTGTTGTTTCCTGCAGGGTCAGAAGTTTTCCAGATTCAGAAGTCAGTTCAGGCTACAGACGGTATGAGGAGTGGATCAACCGTCTTGAAACTCCGGAAGAAATAGAGCACAGCCTGTTCATCGAGAGCCCTATTCCACATCCAACTGCATTCTACAGCAGAGAGGCAGTGCTTCATGCCGGAGGTTATCGTGACATGGGTCTTCCCGAGGATTATGAATTGTGGCTCAGACTATGGAGTCAGGGCTTCGGGTTTGTCAGGGTACCAAGAACGCTTCTTGCCTGGCGAGAGAGGGCCGACAGGTTCAGCAGAACCAGCTCCATGTACTCTCTCACATCGTTCTACAAGGTAAAAGCACTTTATCTGGAGCATGTACCATGTCTTCATGACAAAAGGGTTTTTGTTGCCGGTACCGGCCAGACAGCTCGCAGACTTGGCAAATACATACAGAGACAGGGTTTCCATATTGAGGCCTTCCTTTCACCGGATTCAGTTCAAAAGGGAAGGGAGCTGAGAGGCCGACCGGTCACAGGCATCTTACAGTGGGAGAATTTCAAGGGATTGCCTTTGATAGTTGCCTCCCGGAAACCAGGGGCAACAAGTGCCATTCAGGACTTTCTTGAGGGGAAAGGACTACTTAACTGGATGGATTTTGTGTTATGCTCGTGACATTGAATTACTAATTACCTATTCTTGATGAGTAGGCGGGCGGGTTACCCATTTTTTTACAGGAGGCTGAGTGTGAAAATTAAAGAAGAGATCAAAGATGGTGTAATGGTTATACGTTTAAGCGGCAAGGTGATAAGCGGACCCGATCTGATGGACCTCAAATCTGTCTTCCAGACAGCTATCAGCAATGCAACCGGCAATGTTCTTCTTGATCTCGGGCATGTGAACTGGATGGACAGTTCCGGTCTTGGAGTTCTTGTCAGTGGACATACTTCCCTGGCGAGAGAAGGCGGGCGAATGGCCATTCTGAATGCAACCAAGAAGATTCATGAGCTTTTTATCATTACAAAACTTGTAACAATATTTGAGACCTTCACTAATGAAAGTGAAGCCCTCGCCAGCCTTAAGGAATAATTTTGCTTAAGGGAATAGTTCTCAAGATCCCCAGCGACGACACCATCGTGGAGGCTTTGCAGATCTTTGTAGAGAAAATCGGTCTTGTTGCCGGCGTAAGTGAGGAAGATGTTACCGGTTTGTCCATTGCCGTTATGGAAGTAGTCAAAAATGCAATGGAGCATGGCAATGGCAGTGATCCCAGGAAACTTGTAACAATCTACATTGATGTTTACTCCGGCCGATTACAGTTTATTGTAGACGATTGCGGTAGCTGGCAACCGGATGCTCACATGGGTCACGTACCCGGTGAGGGCAAGGCACTGATCAGCAGTCGCGGCAGAGGTGTTCTCATTGCACGGAATCTTGCTCGCTGGTTGGATTACGGGTTGAATCCTGAAGGAAAAACCAGAGCCACTCTGATCTGGCCCCTTACCTGACGGAGTACTGATGTCCCACAGTTTTGAATTACTTGTATGGACGGATAGTAATGTTCTTCCTGCCGGTGAGAGTTCGGTCGTGTTTTCTGAAGCCGGGAAGTTACATGTACCCCGGTGGGCTGACAGGTTGAAACTGGTAGGCGAGTCTGAAACTTCTCAACCTGATGCGGCACTGTTGTTGATTGGTACCACCCCCACGGCACTTGCCCGTTCCAGATTTTTCTCTCTTTTCAGAAAAGGAATACCAGTGGGTGCGCTTGTTGGCGGGGAACCACTGTTTTCAGATCCTATCTTTTTGAAGCTGGAGGAGTGGCAGCGTCGCTGGACATTCAGAGATCAGGAGCATCTTGTTTCAATTATCCATAATTCGGTTCAGGATTGGATCTCCGGCATTAACAAAGGTATGACCTCGTATCCATCCGGAGATGATCTGATCCATTCCTGGAATGATGTTGCAGGTGAGTCTATCGACAGCAAAAGTCTAATTGCTGCTTCAGAAATACTCAGGAACAGAGGCTTTGTCTGTCTTTCCGGTCCGCTTGGAGCTGGAAAAACCACACTTGCCCGTCTTCTTCTAATGGAAGCAACTGATGAGGGACTTGTTCCCATTGAACTTATTGACTCGGATATTGATTCCAAACTGGTGGAAATGAAATTGAGAGGCCAGGAAGACTGTGCTCTTCTCTTTGACATAGATTCAATCAGGCGTATGATCGTGATCCATCCTCTACATCTGTTCCTCTCCGCATTTACGATTATCCTCAAGTCTACTGATTCCAGAAGGCGGGTTGTTCTCACCTCATCCGATCCCAGAATTTCCGGTCTGTTCTCTTTATTCGGGGATGCCCACGTTGAACTGCCCTCGCCGGAGACCAACAGGCAGTGGAGGGTGGAGCAGGGGCAGAGAGCACTGGAAACCTTCAGAAGTCTTGATCTTTTTGCAAAGGCTGAGCTGGTACTACTTTCGCTTTTCGAACCAATTGTTCCGGAGGTGATTTTCAAAAGTTCTCTGCTGGAAATCTGGTCCAGGTTGCACTTTCTTCTCAGGGAAAAGTTCCCGTCTTCTCAGACACTGGATGAAATGTATGCCGAGACCAGAGCTCAAAAGGGTATTTTACCCTTTAGAAGGCTGAGAATAAATGGTGAAATGCATCTTTGCAGCGGTGATACCCTCATTCTTGATGCCGTTGACAAGGGGATGGCAGAACTCTCCGGAGCGGGAAGCCCGCTTGTAAGGGTTGTGATGGAGACTCTTCTGAATGGCAGGAATACAGAACAGAGAAGAGCCGGGTACAACATTGCACACATGTACAGGCATCTTTCTTCCTCTGAGAAATCCAGATTGTTGTTTACCGCTTCCCGGGAATCTCAGATTGAAGGGCTGAACGATTTTTTCGCCATGCTGCTTGCTGACAAAGGATCCTTTGACAGAGCTGCAGAAGGTCTGTGTAGACACATTCTCGAATCAGGTCTTGTTGAAACCAGAAGAGCGCTTGCCAGATCTCAAGGAGTTCCATGGTTGAGGAAGGATCACTACTTCAGAGATCTTGTCGAGACAACATCCAGCGATCCCGAGGGATCAGTGCGAGCAGCCCTTCTCCTCAGCATTGATATGTGGGGTATTTCCGGCGATCCCGGTGATTTTGTAAAAAAACTTCTTGAAGATACAGATCCTGAGGTTTCCAGTGTTGTGCTTTTCTACCTTGGCAGAAAGTTTCCCGCTCTCAGCAGCAGAGAAATGGAGATTGTGAATTCGGCACTGGACAGGGGTGAGAACAGTCAGCTCATGAACCTTGTTTCCGGCTTGATGAACAGGCAGCTCGGTGAATTTGAGGAAGAATCATGTGATCTGATCTGGCTTCTGATGCAGCGTCTTCCAGATGGGGGTCGTGCACTTGTTGCTTCCAGTATAGGTGCCCGGATCAGATTCTTTGGAAGCACCATCAGAGATACATTGTTTTCAGATATCTCAGAGAACGACATCAGAACTGTTGCTCAGTGTATGCTGATGAATTACAAGGATCTCACTGCAGCGGAAAAAGCCACTCTCTGGAAGCTTATTTCAGAGAACATGCCCCAGAGCAGCGAGATGGCTACCATGGTACTTCCCTATATCAGAATACTTGATGATTCTGAACAGACTGAACTTATTCGCATTGTCCTGGCTTCCGAAAGATACGGAGCCAGAGAGGCTCTCGCACAGCTTCTTGCCGGTGGAAGAAGCGATGTTGCAGGAATTGCAGTGGATGTTCTCAAGTTGCTTCTGAAAAAGGGTTCTGTTGAAGAGCGATCACGGCTGTCATGGTTCATTCTCTGGAACAGGTTATCTGTTTCCGCTTGCGCTGATGAACTGCTTACTCAGCTATCTGTTGATGCTGACCCGTCGGTGAGAAAGACTGTTGCTTCAAGTATTCAACGTCTTGGAATGATGACACCGTGGAACATTGCACTTCTGAATGAGCTTGCCATCGATGATGAAAGATCAGTAAGAGCCGCTGCCGGCGAAGCTCTTGCAGAGTTTGCAAGACCGGGAGAAATTGCTGAACAGATTCATGTTCTGGCAGGAGACAGTGACCCAACTGTAAGAACGGCAATTCTTCGCGGCGTGAGCAATTCTCCATTTCTGAAAGCAGAAGACAGGGCTGAATTCTACCTGAGGGCTCTCGATGATCATGATACATCGGTCAGACTTCAAACAATTGCAGCAATTGAAAACCTGACAAATCTGGGTAGTATTTCCGGACTGGTGGAAAAGATCACAATTCTTCTAAGTGACAGATCGGAGAATGTGAGAAATGCCGCTGCTCGTCTGGTCACAAGCCATCCATCCATAACAACTTCACAGGAACTCAGAGAAAAACTGCCGGATCTGTATCTCGGAAGGCTCACAAGCGGAGATTCCCTTGCAGAAGAATTGAGCACGGCCAGAAGAATTCAGATGGGATTGTTGCCCGCCGAGGCACCCAGATACGAGAATTACTCAATTGCAGTTTTCTACAATCCCGCAAAAGAGGTAGGGGGAGATTACTATGATTTTTTCAGTCTTCCCGACGGAAACCTTGGTTTGGCTGTTGCTGATGTGGCAGGAAAAGGAATTCCGGCAGCCCTGACCATGGCTGGCATGAAGGGAACTCTGGGGGCCAGTGTAAGAAGTCTGTTTGATATCAGTCAAATCATGAAAAGGGTAAATTCTGAGCTTACTGTCGAGGGGGAAGTTACCGGTCTTGTAGGTCTCTTCTACAGTGTTCTCAATACGCAGGATGGTGTTCTTACATATTGCAACGCCGGTCACAATCCTCCTCTTCTTGTTTCAAGAACCGGTGAAGTCAGATTCCTTGAAGAGGGTGGTATTCTTATGGGAGTGCTTAAGAACGCGGACTACAACCATGGAACCGTGCAGATACATCCAGGCGATGTGCTTGTTCTCTATACCGATGGAATTACAGAAACCATGAATGCTAATGATGTCGAGTTCGATATTTCCGGGCTGACTGACGCTGTTATCGAGTACAGGGATCTTAATGCCGAGCAGATAGTAACTCGTGTTCTGAAGGCGATGAACACACACGGACAAGGTTCAGCTCAGGCAGACGACAGAACACTTGTGGTGGTGAAACACCGCTGATGGGAGGATAATTCTGAAAACACCTTTGTTTATTCTATCAGACTTTGGCTGCTCCGATACATACATCGCTCAGATGAAAGCTGCAATTCTTTCATTTTCAGGATACGACACTCCTGTAATAGATCTGACGCACATGGTTGAACCGGGAAATATCCTTCAGGGTGCTTACCATCTGAGGTCATCACTTCCTCATCTGCCGGAAGGTTCAGTGACTATTGCAGTTGTAGATCCAGGTGTTGGGAGCAATCGTCTGGGGCTGGCTGCTTTCTGGAAGGGCAGGTTTATTGTAGCGCCTGATAACGGATTGATTACGATGCTGTCTGGGGCGATCAAAGTATGGAAGCTGCCGCCTCCTGAATCCGATTCAGCCCCTACATTTCACGGCAGGGATGTTTTTGCCGTTTGTGCAGCCAGACTGGCAGTTGATCCAGGCTGGACATCGTTTCTTGAGCCTCTTGAGAAGCCTGTATTTCTGGAGGAACCGAAACCGGTACTCAGCGGCAGCACGCTCTCTGCTTTCGTTCTGCATGTAGATCACTTCGGAAACTGCATACTGGGTATTACTGCTGATGATTTGCATCAGTTTACCCCTGTGGTTCTTGCAGCAGCTTCCGGTGAAATTCCTCTGGTTTCCGTCAGTTCATATCACCAGGCACCGGCAGCTGATTCTGTTCTGTTTCTGCGGGGGAGTCAGGGGTTTTACGAGATTGCTCTAAACGGTAGATCAGCGGCTGAATATCTCGACCTGCAGCCGGGACACTGCCTGGTACTTAAAGGGAAACGGAGTAATTCTCAATGAAGCATGTGGGATTTCTTCTTCACTTCTATCAGCCGCCATCTCAGGATCCTGAAATTGTGAAAAGGATAGACAGGGAATGTTACAGACCACTCTTCAAACTCTTGCTTGAGACCGGCGTGGAAGTAACTGTGAATATGAACTATTCTCTTACGGAGCAACTGGCAAGGTATGCTCCGGAGACACTGGAGATTGTTTCAGAATTGTCCAGCTGCATTTTCACTTCCAGTGGTGCATACCATCCGATTCTGCCGCTTATACCGGGAAAAGAGGCAGAAAGACAGATAGAATTGAATGACAGAGGCAACAGGAAGTTGATTGGGGAAGTCTATAATCCTGAAGGTGTTTTTCCACCGGAGATGGCTCTTGATATGGATACGGCACGACTGTTTGGCTCTATGGGTTTCAAATGGACAATCACTGATGATGTTCCATGGGTTTACTCCCATTCTGAAGTTCCTGCCTGCTGGATTCCTGCAGTGGATGGAACCGGCATTTTTCTCAGAAGCAATTTCTGGTCCAATCTTATTTCCTTTCATGGGGGCAGCGGTTCCGAAATGGTGAACAGAATGGTTCGAGATCTTCATTCGTGGTCTGGGGATGGAGATTCCTACGTGATTCTCGCAATGGACGGAGAAACTTACGGTCACCACAGAGACGGGGCCATTGATTCCTTTCTCAGACCTTTCTTTGAGCAGATTGGATTGCAGAAGAAAATAAGAATTTCTTCACTGGACAGAATTCTGAATGAGTTTCCTTTGGAAGAGTGTGCTGTACCTTCTGGAAGCTGGTCAACAACTGCTGGTGATCTGGATGCCGGCGAGCCTTTTCCGCTCTGGAACAATTCCAGCAACAGAGACCATAAAACATACTGGGAGCTTCTGAATTTTGTTTTGACTGAATGCAGAAAATACGACCCTGAAGGGGTTGCGAACCCGGTGGATAAGATGTTATACTCGTGCCCTCTGTGGTGGGCCTCACCGGGCCGTGAATCTTATTCACAGGTTCGAAGGGGTATTTTGTTGATTATTGAAGCCGCCCTTGGCGGGCTTGCGGATAGGGCGCTCCTTGACAGAGTCATGGAGCTGGCCGGGCAGATTCCGGCCATGGCGCGAAAGGATAGATAATGCCAAAGAAAGAAAGAACATTTGCAGCGAAACTTGCACACGAAACTCGTACATCTCACAAAGAGCTGTGTCAGGTTTGCGGCAAGGAAAAAGTTCCTGTCGTTTATATTGCTGCCCGTACGGGGTTGAAAGAAACCTGGCGTCCTCAGCGTAGAAGAATCAAAGTTTGTGACTGCAACAGGAAAGAGATCTACGGTTAATTTTTCCGGCAGATACATCCAGGGGGTTCTGTTCCTTACTGCCGGCTACGGCACAAGAACAGAACCCCTTTCTTTTTGTCGTCCGAAGGCTCTTCTGCCATGGCTTGATACTACTCTCCTTGGTAACCTCGTCAGTCAATTCGCAGTTCTAGATCTGGAGGTCATGGCTTTCAATGCATCAAGGTGTCCGCAGCTTGTTCTTCAGGAGGGCAGCCGGCATTGGGGTGGCAAGACAAAACTGCTTTTTGAGGAAAGACCCCTGGGCCTTCCTGGAACACTTTCGCTGAACAGAGAAATGTTCAATGGTCACTGGATTATCTCAAATACAGATATGGTTCTTGATGTGCCGGTGGAAGAAATGGTAGAGTTTCACCTGAGATCCGGTTCAAAGTGGACGGTGCTCACCGGAAAATTTCCGGATTACGGCAGTTATGGTGGTTTGCCTGTAAATGGGTTATCCCGACACTATCTTGGAGTAAGTATCATATCTCCGGAGGTAGCGGCTCTTGCTGCAGAAGAGCAGCTGGCAACGGGCTTTTTTACAAAGTTGAGAAGGGTTGCTGCCGCAGAGGGAATTCAGGTAAGGGAATTTTTCACAGATACGGAATGGCTAGATATGGGTGAGGTTCGTCTTTTCAGGAAACACCTTCTTAACCGGGGAAGTTATATTCACCCGTCCGCCAGAATTTATGATGAAGTGACCCTGGAGGGCTTTTACTGGATAGGCAGTTCTTGTACAATCTCCCGGGGAGTGCTGATTCGGGATTCTGTTATGCTGGAAGGCTCAGTGCTTTTACCCGGGGCATCGCTGGTAAATGGTGTTTTGCCCTGGTTTACAGAGGAGCTGAAGAATGATTGAACGGATGGAAGATGTTGCACGCTGGGTAGGTGAGAGGTACGGTACAGCCAGCAGCATTACTCCCATTACCGGAGATGCATCAGCCCGGGATTTCTACAGGATAGAACACGGTGGTGATTCACTCGTCGTTATGGATAGCTCGCGTACTCCTCTCTGGCCCTGGCTGGACATACATGGTCTTCTTATGGGATTGGATTTTCCCTTACCCCGGATTATTCTCAGCGATGAATCCCGTGGATTTGTTATTCAGGAAGATCTGGGAACTACCCGCCTGTGTGACGTGGAGGATCAGGAAAGCTACGATGCATATCTTGATGAATCACTTGGTCTGCTGAGACGGCTTCAGCGTGAAATTTCTCCTGAAATTGCCAGCAGCAGTATCTCCGGCAGGAGATACTTCACTCCCAGTTTTTTTATGGCGGAGCTTGAGCATACTCTTGAGCATCTTTTTTTCAGGCTGCTTCGGGTACCGGTGGAGGATCTGTTCGAGCTTCAAGGCCATTTCAGAGAGTTGTGTGAAAGGGCAATGGGATCAGGAACGACCACTTTCACCCACAGAGATTACCACTCTGCAAACCTCATGATTCACAAGGGCAAAGTGCATATCATAGACTGGCAGGATGCTCGTCAGGGACCTCCATGCTACGATCTCGCCAGCCTTCTAAGGGACAGTTACAGAGATTGCGGTGATGGCTGGAAAGGGCTTGTATCGTCATACATTCTTGGTGTTGGTGGAGCGAATATGTTCGAGTTTGTTTTCAGCGCTCTGCAGAGGAACATGAAAGCTATCGGAACTTTTGCTTATCAATACAGAGTTCTTGGTAACGACAAGTATCTTAAGTACATCCCGCAGACCCTGCTTTATTTTGAAGGCTACTCAAAGGTTTGTCCCGCAGTTAAACCCATTGTAGACATTTTCATTAATCTCATTGAAACGCATACCGGAGAAATAGATCTGAGAAATTTCAGGGATTCAGATTCACCGGTGAGAATAAACCTGTAAAGATCGAAAGAGGAAAAATGGAGAGAATTCTTACCGGTGACAGACCCACCGGGCCACTTCATCTGGGGCATTTTGTGGGCTCACTGAGAAACAGAGTAAAACTTCAGAACCAGTATGAAACATTCATAATTATTGCAGACATACAGGCTCTCACAACACATTGGGAAACTCCTCAGCTTATCAGAACTAATGTTCGTGAAGTGGCTCTGGATAACATTGCGGCAGGTCTTGACCCTGAGAAAACCAGCATATTCGTGCAGAGTATGGTTCCTCAGATAGCTGAACTTACTGTGCTGTTCGGTCTTTACACCACAGTGAGCCGTCTCAGGCACAACCCCACCATCAAAACAGAAGCCAGGCAGTACGGCTTTACAGACATGACCTATGGATTTCTGGGTTACCCGGTGAGCCAGGCGGCGGATATTCTTTTTTGTCGGGCAAACCTTGTGCCAGTGGGTGAAGACCAGCTTCCCCATGTGGAGGTGACAAGATTTGTCGCAAGGAGATTCAACGAACTTTACGGGGATGTATTTCCTGAACCGAAGGCTATGGTCAGCGAGATTTCAAGATTGATCGGTCTTGATGGGAACACCAAGATGAGCAAATCCCTGGGGAACGCCATATACCTCAAGGATGATCCAGAGGAAATAAAGAAAAAAGTGATGAGTGCGGTTACAGATCCTGCCCGTATCCATAAAACAGATCCGGGACATCCGGACATATGTACAATCTTCGCTTATCACAAGGCATTTAATGCCTCTGAAGTACCGGAGATAGAGAATTCGTGTAAAAAGGGAACTATCGGATGCGTTGCCTGCAAGAAGAACCTTATCAGAAAAT
Source organism: Candidatus Sabulitectum sp. (assembly GCA_023139045.1). Taxonomy (GTDB): domain Bacteria; phylum Fermentibacterota; class Fermentibacteria; order Fermentibacterales; family JCC-6; genus Sabulitectum. Next base: position 13,223 of record JAGLOJ010000018.1, on the reverse strand, counting down.
TGGAGGAGACTCTTGCCCCTATCCGGGAGAGAAGAGCCACGTACGATAAACCCGGCGTTATGGAAGACATCCTCATCAGCGGTACCGAAAGAGCTGTTAAGGCTGGAAAAGAAACTATGGCTTTAGTCAGAGAGGCCATGCACACGGATTACTGGAAAGAGAGATAGCGAATATGCTTTCCCTTTACAACACAATGACTCGACAGAAGCAGGAGTTCACTCCACTTGATCCACCATTCGTAGGTGTTTATGTCTGCGGACCCACTGTTTACGGGCACAGTCACCTTGGACACGGCAAGAGCTATGTGAGCTTTGATGTGCTTCTAAGGTATCTGAGGTATCTTGATTACAAGGTGAGGTACGTACAGAACATTACTGATGTGGGTCATCTTACCGATGACGCTGACTCCGGCGAGGACAAGCTTCAGAAACAGGCAAAGCTCGAGAAGCTTGAACCGATGGAAATCGCAGAGAAATACACGGCCAGTTATTTCCATGATATGGATACTCTCGGCAACCTGAGACCTGACATATCACCCCGGGCAACCGGACACATTCCCGAGCAGATTGAGCTCATAAAAACGCTGTTTGAGAAGGGTCATGCCTATCAGGCCGGCGGCAATGTCTACTTCGATGTTTCTTCTTTTCCCGATTACGGTAAACTCAGTGGCAGAATCGGAGACGATCAGAAGAGCGGTACCCGTGTCTGCGTGGCGGATGACAAGCGTGATCCCAGAGACTTTGCTCTCTGGCTTGAAGCAAGCCGGGATCACATACTCAAGTGGAACAGCCCCTGGGGCTGGGGATATCCCGGCTGGCACCTGGAATGTTCAGCTATGGCAATGCGTTACCTGGGTGAAACAATAGATATTCATGGTGGTGGTCTTGAGAATTCATTTCCTCATCATGAATGCGAAATAGCTCAGTCCACAGCAGCTACCGGTAAAGAATTCGTCAGATACTGGATGCACAACAACATGGTTACAGTAGACGGCAGGAAAATGGGGAAGAGTCTGGGCAATTTTACCCTTCTCAGAGACCTGTTTCAGCGGTGGGATCCAATGGTTGTAAGACTCTATATCCTTAGAAGTCATTACAGAAGCCCGTTGGACTTCTCGGATGAGGGGCTTGCAGGGGCAAAGAGCGGGCTTGAGCGGCTTCTCTCCTTGAGGTCAAGGCTGGGAGACCCTGAGGCTGGAGCTCCCGCTCGGGCCGTACTGGAGCTTGTAAGGGAGACAGAGAAAGATTTCAGGAAATCAATGGATGATGATTTGAATACTCCCGGAGCACTTGCTGCTCTTTTTGAGTTCGTCAGAGCTGGTAACATTCTGCTTGAGGGAAACACTTCTGAAGCGGATAAACAATGCATGGCAGTTCTGCTTGATCGCCTGGCAACGGAAGTTCTCGGTGTTGAGCTTACTTCAGAGAGTAGTGGCGGGTCGTCGGAAGACCTCTGCAGAATACTCGGAGGGCTCAGAGGATACCTGAGGAAAAACAGGCTTTTCCAGGAAGCGGACAAATTGAGGGATGATCTCGCCGAGGCGGGATTCTCCGTTCGTGACCTTCCCGGTGGAGTCAGTGAAGTAACTCCGGATATTTAGCCCGATTGGAATAACCTCCTTTCAACGACTGTATCACAGTTAAGAAAGGAGGTATCAGATGACACGGTCAGATGGAATGGGAATGGAGATCGGCCTTCTTGTCGGTCTCCTGTTTGTAAACCTACTTTTTCAGTTCATACCGGGCACGGAAATTGGCAGGCTTTCCACAAGAACCCTTGATGATGCGATAGAGGCGGTGGACGCCTTTCTCCCCTACGATTCCTCCGTAGAGGAGAAGGAAGAAGAAGTGATAGAGGAAGAGGCTCTCATGGATATTCAGTTGGAAGAGGCCATTCAGGAGGTTACTCCCGATGTGACTATTTCCCTGAGCACAGATACAATAGGGCTGAGTACAGTAGAGACCATTGAGAATTTTTCGCAAACTGGAATCGGACCCGGTGAGGAAATAGGACCTCCCGGTTTCATGCCCGTCGAGGTTTACCCTAATTGCACATTCATGCCTCCACCTGCCTACCCGGAGATAGCCAGGCTTGCAGGTGTGGAAGGTGTGGTTACCCTCTGGGTTTATATCGACCGTGACGGACTGGTACAGGATGTACAGCTGATGCACTCAAGCGGAGTCTCCTCTCTGGATACCGCCGCTCTCGCAGCGGCTGTTAACACCCGCTGGTCATGTGCAAGGAACAATGGAGTGCCGGTGGGGGTCTGGACCACCCTGCGCTACGTCTTCTCCCTGTCTGATTAACAACTGAAAAGCCCTCTTTCCCCGGGAGGGCTTTGCCTTCGGTGCAGATCGTACTTTCCTTTGTATTTCGAGCTGACAAAACAGAAAACCCCCTGTGTTACAGGGGGTTTTACCGTACTTGTCTTTAAACTACAGCACTCTGCTTTTAAGGCGCTTGGCCTTATTGGGGTGCATGAGTCTGGTTCTTCCAGCTTTGTCAATGAGACTCTGAGCCAGCATGACTGCCTCTTTTCTCTCTTCCGGGGTCTCTGCTGCATTCACCTTTTTAATGGCTGTACGAAGCCTTTTAAGCTTTCTGTGGTTTCTCTCATTTTTCAAAGCATCTGTTCTCACACGCTTGAGTGATTGCTTGCTCCTTGCCAAAAGCTCTCTCCTTTCGCAGAATAGACGGCACGAGCCGAACTTTTTTACCCCGCCAGGGGTTATACACCTTATGACGGGCGAATTTAAAGGATTCCCGCACAATTGTCAACCATAGATGAAGGGTAAGTAATGCGTAAGATTTTTGTTGTGGCACTTCTTCTGGTGCTTCCGGTGGTGATGAATGCTGACAGACTGATCCGGATACCCATGCAGGCTGATTCAGATTTCACCATAGTTCGTGACATGGGCTACGAGATTGCAGCTGGCAGCAGAGTCGACGGTTATGTGGATGTTCTTGTGAATCAGAGATTTGTTGATGAGACCATGAAGAGATATCCTGAAGCCAGGTTGCTGCCTCTGGAATGGTCAGAGCTTGTTCCAATGGATGGTAGAAACGAAATGGGCTATTACTATGGTCCTAACGAGAACGCTCTGTTCTGGGCTGAGTTGGCAGTGGCCAATGATATGGTGGACTCGCCCACCTCCTACGGCACTTCCTACGAGGGAAGAGATCTGTACTTTGTCAGAATTACAAATGCAGACACGGATGCTCCGGCAATTCTTTTTACTGCCCTTACCCATGCTCGTGAACCGGGCAGTAATTCTGTTATCATCGACTGGGCTCAGTGGCTCACCACAGAGTATGGCAGTGATACAATGGCAACGTTCATTCTGGACAATGCCCAGATTTACATCATACCGATTGTCAATCCTGACGCTTATGAATACAACAACCCGAGCGGTGGTGACCAGCGCAAGAACATGAACTTCACCACACCTGTCGCTTCCAGTGGTATTGATCTGAATCGTAACTACAGCTTCCAGTGGGGATATGATAACACTGGCTCAAGCCCTGACCCCTATTCAGCGACTTACAGAGGAGAATCGGCACTCAGCGAGCCCGAGACTCTTGCCCAGACACAGTGGATAGATTCAATTGAGCCTCTGGGTGGATTCCACTATCACACCTACGGGGGATATCTTATTTTTCCCTGGGGCTACATCAATTCCCCCACACCGCATCAAAGCACTTTTGAAAGCTGGGGCAACCAGATGGCTGCGCAGAACAACTATCAGGTCGGCAGAGCCGCACAGATTTTATACTCGGTAAACGGTGATGCTGTTGACTGGTCGTATGGTGAGACCACACACGACCCCATGCTCTTCTACACTCCTGAGGTTGACGACAACGGTTTCTGGGGCAGTCAGAATGACACAACCCTTATCGTGACCAACAATGTTGAGTGCAGATACATGAACAAGCTTCTCTGCATGAATCTGCTTTCCATGGTGGGTATTGAAGAGGGAACCGGTACCCGGTTTGAGGGAACTGCGATGGAACTCTCTCTGGGTTCAAACCCGGTAAGTGCTGTTCTAAGCTACACCGTTACAGGTGCAGTTCCAACTTCCATGTCTGTTCTTGATGTTACGGGCAGAGTTGTTGCTGCTCCTTCAGGCGGAAACTGGGTAATACCTGCCAGTCTGCAGAACGGAATTTACTTCCTGCGTGCGGGAAACGGCACCCAGACAGTTTCTCAGAGATTCACGGTTCTCAGGTAAAGCATGAAAAGAGGTATAGAGAATACTGCGGCAGACTTCTATCAGATGCTGAACGTCAAGAGGAATGCTGATCAGGATACAATTGAGATGGCTTATGCCAGAATGGCTCTTAAACACCATCCTGATGTCGCCGGGGATTCTCCAAAAGTTCAGGAAAAATTTGCACAGATCAATGAAGCATATATGGTACTGAGCAAGCCCCACGAAAGACTGGAATATGACCAGAGGTTGTCTACTCCTGAAGTAGAGTATCAGGAGGAAGTAATTTCGACAGACGAAGGAAGAGGTGCCGAGGAATCTGCTTCGAGCTCGGGGCCACAGAGTTCAGAAGCTGCAACCCGACAGGTCGAAAAACAAGCGAATCCTTCTTCAGGGCTCATGAGCAGAAAGAAGCTTGAAAGAATTAAGTATGAATCCAGAAATCTTATCGGGAAAGGAGATTTCTGGAGAGCAACTGAATTAATGAGAAAAGCCGTTATCGCCTATCCCCGTGATATTGAATTGAGGAAGCTTCTGGCGAAGTCCGCTGCCGGGAGAGGGAGGCTTCGGGAGGCTGTTGAAGAATTGAAAAAGGCAGGTGAAGTTGAATACTTCAATCCGGAGATACATTATTTGATCGGTGATATGTATTTGCAGGGGAATCAGATAGATAGTGCTGAAAAATCTTTCACCAATGCTCTTTCCTGGCAGGAAGATTATGGATCAGCTCTTAAGGGGCTTGAAAAAATCAGAGCGTTAAAGAACAAAAAGCTTCCCTGGTGGAAGAAATTGCTGAGGACGGGAAAATGAAAGAGGCAAGCGGAAGACTCTACTACTCCATTGGTGAGGTCAGTGAGATGCTCGGTATTAAATCTCACACACTGCACTACTGGGAAAGTGCATTCCCATCCCTGAAACCGCACAAGAATCAGGCAGGGAACAGGTGTTATCGACCGCACGACCTTGATACGCTTAAGCTGATCGACAAACTACTCAATGGAGAGGGCTACTCTATAGAGGGGGCTCGTAAACAGATCGATCTTCTTAAAAAGAAGGAAGGCCAGTTAACACTGAATCTGAAGGCCGACAATCAGTCAACAGAACTGCTTGATGAAATATGCATCGAATTGGAGGCTATTGTCAGGGATCTTTCCCGTCAGCCGCGTACTGAACTTGACGGTTGAATTATCGTTGAATAGAATTGTGCTTCCAAGCGGGGCGTGGCGCAGCCCGGTAGCGCACTTGAATGGGGTTCAAGTGGTCGCTGGTTCGAATCCAGTCGCCCCGACCAGAAAACAGTAAGAAAGGAACCCTCGGGTTCCTTTCTTCGTATCCAGGGGGTTTTTCTTGATATCAAAAGCCGCTGAAATGACAGTTCTGCTTAACAGGCTTTTCCCTGATCAGAGTGCCAGGGTTCTGGAAGCAATGTCGGAAGTGCAAAGGGATGTATTCGTTGATCCCGGCTGGAAGAGAATGGCCTACACAGACAGCAGTCTACCCATCGGACACGGGCAGACCATAAGCAAGCCGGCTACAGTTTTCCGCATGCTCTCAGCGCTTGAACCTGTTTTCGGAGGAAAGCTGCTGGAGACCGGAAGCGGCAGCGGTTATCTTGCCTCAGTGGCTTCAAGGCTTTTCAATCGAGTGTACTGTGTAGAACGGGTTCTGGGCCTTGTGGAATCGTCAAGAACAAATCTCAGGCAAACCGGTTCAGGAAATGTTGTGGTCCGTTATGGTGACGGAAGTTCCGGCTGGGCTGAGCATGCACTTTTCGATGGTATACTTTACAGTGCCGGCGCACCTGAACTACCGGTTTCTCTTGCCGGACAGCTGAGAGAGGGGGGCCTTGCCGGTGTTCCGGTAGGCACAAAATCATCACAGGAATTCATCGTATGGAGAAAAGTGGAAGGAGAGCTTGAGAGAGTTTCATCTTTCACATGTTCTTTCGTACCGCTCATAGGGAAAGAGGGATGGAATGGGTGAGCATATAGCAATAGCATTGATCGACAGCCTGAAGAGCCTTCCGGGAGAACTGGTGCTTATGCTGCTTTCAGCTCTGCCGCTTACCGAACTCAGAGCTTCCATTCCAGTTGCATTCACTGTGATGGCTGAAAGCTGGAACTGGCCCTGGTGGAAGGTCTATCTACTGGCAGTTGCCGGGAATATGCTGCCTGTACCGTTTATACTTATGCTTCTCGGTCCGGTAAGTCGCTGGCTGTCAAAGTGGAAAGTGTTTGACAGATTTTTTACCTGGCTTTTTGAGAGAACACGCAAGAGGGTCGGGCCGCACATAAAAAAATATGAGGCTCTCGGTTTAACGGTGTTTGTGGCAATTCCACTTCCGGTGACAGGTGCATGGACAGGCAGTGCTGCTGCTTTTGTTTTTGATATTCCAAGGAAGCAGGCAATTTTTTCAGTCTTTCTTGGTGTGTTGATTGCCGGAGCCATAATTACGCTTATCATGAAGGGCGTACTCTCCGGTCTCAGCTTTCTGCTCTAAAGAACAGTTGCAATAACAGCGGTGATTATTTAGATTCCAGCTCTATTTCCATTCGGTCGGGGCGTAGCGCAGCCCGGTTAGCGCGCCTGGTTCGGGACTAGGAGGCCGGAGGTTCGAATCCTCTCGCCCCGACCACATTTCATCTCCATATTTTGAAATTTAAAGGTTTTTCACTATTTTACATTCATGTACAGACTAATTAGTGTTATTGGCGGCAACACTGCTTCGGAAGAGGAATCCAGTTTTGCTTTCATGCTCGGCGGACTTCTGGCTGATGCCGGATTGTCGATTGTCTGCGGAGGCGGCAGTGGTGTCATGGAGGCCGTTTGCAGAGGTTGCTTTGAAGCAGGAGGATTGACTGTTGGAATTCTGCCCGGAGAAGAAGGATCGCAGGCTAATCCATTTGTTTCCCTTTCTCTGCCAACCGGTATGGGAGTTTCCCGTAACCGTATGATTGCCCTTGCCGGTGAAGCCGTTTGCGCCGTCGGAGGTGCATACGGCACCCTTTCGGAGATAGCATTTGCACTTCAGTCCGGTAAACCTGTGTGCTGCTTTGGCAGCTGGGAGAGTATCCCGGGAGTTAAAAGGGTTGCAACACCCATGGAAGCGGTGGAATTCGTACTTGAGGTGATTGGGGATAATTGATGCACAGTATTAGTGAAATCGCAGATCTTTTCAGGAATGTTCTTGATTTTCCCAAAGAGGGCATAGTATTTAAAGATGTTACCACAGTTCTTACTCATCCCGGTGCTCTTGGGGATTCTGTTACTCATATACTGAAAATACTTGAAGATATTGAATTTGATGCAGTTGCCGCGGTTGAATCAAGAGGATTCATGTTCGGCGGAATTATTGCAGACAGACTCGGCATTCCTCTGGTTCTAATTCGTAAACCGGGTAAATTGCCGGCTGATGTTATCAGTGAGAATTACACACTGGAGTACGGTACTAATACCATAGAGATGCACCGCAACTCTCTTGCAAAGGGCTCGAAGGTGCTCATTATTGATGATCTGGTTGCCACGGGAGGTACTGCTCTTGCCACTGCCGAGTTGATAAGACGTGATGGAAGTATACCTGTTGCAGCAGCCTTTCTCATGGATCTCAGATTTCTTGGCGGTGCAAAAAAGATTGAAGATACAGGAGTTCCAGTTCGTTCACTAATAAAAATAGACTGACCACAAACAGGACCAGTTAATGAAAACTGGTCAAACAAAGGGGAAAGAATGATAAAGATCACCACGATGCTTGCAGTTCTTCTTGCAGTTTTCGTTTTCGGTTGCGCTGGGCAGGGAGATCCTGCACCAGTTGATGGAAACGGCGAAACCAGCGAGAATGGCGAAGCAATTGAAGCCGGTAATGGTTCCAGCAGCGATGAAGTAAGTGTCAGCTTTGAATTCACTGCACCAGAGGTTGGACAGTGGATAGCTTACAGTGCTGACGGGGCAGAGGGCGAATTCAAGCTTTCCATCGTTGCCAGTGAAGACTACGACGGCGCGGAATGCCTCTGGTACCAGATCGAGATAGACGGAGAAGCAGTTGCTCAGGTTCTTGTTGATCCTTCCATAGTCGAAGAGCTTGTTGCTGTAAGCGGCGTTTACATGGAAGAATTTATTACCGATCCCGTGGCCTACATTCAGGAGAATCTTCCTGAGGACGGCAGTTTCATGAACAACGAAGACGCCGTGGAAAACATGATGCTCTCACTTAGAGCCATCAAGCAGGTTAAGGTCATGCAGGGCGAACAGCTTATGCTTCTTGACATGGCGGGTGTTCCTGAGCTTGTTGAACAGATGATCGCTGATAATCCTGAGATGATTGAACAGAGCATGCAGTTCGATGCTGAAGATTCTGAGCTTGAAGAGTTCATGACCGAACTTGAAAACGCTGAATTCAGTATGGAAGAAATCGAAGTTAACGGACTGGATTGCATTCAGTACACAATGTCTCATCCGGAAGAGGGCAGCATGGTTGCCATTATTTCCATGGAACTTCCCATTCTTCCCATCATGGAAGCAAAAGCTGTGCCCAACGATCCTGAAGATGATGGTGGCATGATATCTGTTACAGCATTCGGTTTTGATGGTGCAGAGAACCTGATGACCCAGGCTCCCGACCAGACCATGCCTGTAGCCATGTTGCTTCAGGGATTTGCATCTCAGATGCAGCCTCCTGCAGAGATGTAACCGGTAACCGGTTTATTTACAGGCGGGTGTCCCTTCAAGGGGCACCCGTCTTGCGTTATGGTGAGTGATATGTCATAATGTAGGATACTATGGGGGGTAAAGTTGAGCGACAAGGAAGAACTTCTTGATATCGTTCTTGATAATACCTACGTCAGTTATCTGCGTGTCGATGGTTGCGGGCAGATAACAGAGGTTCACCAGTCTACCGCCGACCTGCTGGGTCTATCGATGGCCAGTGTAAAGGGTATGCAGTTGCTAAATCTTTTTCCCGAGCTTTCTCTCGAAGAAGAATCCCCACAGACATTCTCATTCAATACAAATAAGAAAACCAGAGTAGATATCAGTGCAACGGTTGTTCCAGCAGAAGATTCCGGCAGACACATCATTGTTCAGGATGTAACTGAACTGACAAGCACACGGGAAGAGCTTTGTTCAGTAAAGGGTTTTCTTGAAATTGTGAAGAACTCAACACCCCATATCATTATTCTAAAGGACCCCGATGGAAAATGGCTCGACTGGAATAAGAAAGCTGGAAGTTATCTAACTTCACTCGAGCTTTCAGACAATGAGATTCCTCATCTGTCGCCTGCTTGTTCTACGTCAGATGCCGATGCCTGGTCCACCGACGGTTATGTGCGAATCGATGAAAAGCTGACTGATGGACAAGTATACGATGTAGTTAAGATCGCTGTGAGAAATGAAGACGGAACCCCCAGACACATGCTGGTCATGGCTCGTGATATTACCGACAGAAGCATCCGGGAACAGCGGATAAAAAAACTGAATTCCATCGTGGGCATGCTGAGATCCGTTGACAGACTTATTTATGAAGCCAGTGATGTTAACACTCTTTTGGAACATACTGTAGGAATTCTCACTGATTCAGGTGTATTTTCATGCTCTGCTATTCACTATGCAAGAGGCAGAGATGAGGTCAGGTTCAGTTCAGATTCAAGCTCGATGCCTTCGGAATCCACAATCGTTTCATCTTTGGAATACAGGGGTATTTCCTACGGTTCGCTTCTTGCGCTCCCTTCAGAATCCGAATCTTCTGATGGTGTTTCCGAGCTGACTGGCATCCTGGCGGAACTGGCCGGGGATATCGGTTTCGCAATTCACGGACTCCAGCTCGCTTCAGAGCGGGATCAGACAGCAAACATGCTGAACTCTTTTCTGGAGAACATTCCCGGTATAGCCTTTATCAGAGATTCCCGTTCCCGATACTTGAGAATGAACAAAATTATCCTGGAATTTTTCGATAAACCTGACTGGATCGGGAAGGATCCGGAGAAGCTTTACTCTCCTGAAGTGTATGAGAATCTCATCAAGAGGGATCAGGAGGTTCTGGAAAATGGCTATATCTGTCGTGAAAGAATTTTCAAGGACACTGATGGAGAAGAGCGCGTTTTTGAGGGTCATTATTTCAAAATACAGATGCCCGGCGGAGAACCGCTAATCGGTGGAATAGGACTGGAAATAACAGACAGACTTGGAGCAGAAAGGGCCCTTGCAGAAAGTGAAGAGCGTTACAGAACCATATACGAAAGTACGGTGACCGCCATGGCCCTTCTCGGGCCTGATGGTGGTGTTGTATCAGCCAATTCCAATGTTGTGGAGCTGACCGGGTTCAGCCTTGAAGAGATTGTCGGCAAAATGACATGGGTGGATTTTGTGCATCCGGAGGACCTGCAGTCTGTGGCAGAGCAGAGAAAGAAAAGGCTTGCCGGAGACTCGTCAGAACATCAGGAATATGAATTCAGGCTTATCAGAAAAGACGGAGCTGTCAGAAGCATCCGTATGCGCACAGGTACAATTCACAACAGCGGAGGGATGGGTGTAATCTCCCTCTCTGACATCACCAGTCTTATTGATTACCAGAAGCAGCTCAATCAGTCGCTGAATAAAATGCAGGCGATACTTGAAGCAATTCCCGATCTGATGTTTGTGCTCTCCCGGGAGGGTAAATATCTGGATTTCTATGCGGGAGACGAGAACAAGCTTTATTACGGTCCGGATGAAATCGCAGATAAAGGCATATTTGATATTGACCTTCCAGGAACAACCGCTGACGAGATGCTGGCGACAATAGTATCAACACTTGAGACCCGGCAGGTGAGCAATGTTGCATATGAACTTGATCTTCCGGACGGACATCATTATTATGAAGCCGGAATCGCTCCATTCGAGGCTGACTCCGTTCTTGTACTCTGTCGGGATGTTACCCTCAGGAAAATTGCCGAGGCGGAACAGATACGGCTTCAGGCCCAGGTTCAGCATGTGCAGAAGCTTGAGAGTCTCGGCGTTCTTGCCGGTGGTATCGCCCATGATTTCAACAACATACTTATGGCCATTTCAGGAAATGTACAACTGGCTGTGGAAGTCAGCAAAACCCGTAGAGATGTAACGAAGTATCTTGAAGCTATAGAGGTTGCTACCAGCAGAGCCGCAGACCTTACCGGACAGATGCTTGCATACTCCGGCAGGGGAGAGTTCAGGATTGCCCCTCTGAACCTGAATGCAGTAGTTGATGAAATCTCGGACATGCTTCGGGTCACGGTGTCTAAAAAGGCTGTGATGAGGTTTGACCTTTCCGAAAATCTGCCACTCATACTTGCTGATGCCACTCAGGCGGGGCAGGTTTTTATGAATCTGATTACAAATGCATCAGAGGCTCTTGATAATTCACCGGGAACAATCGATATTTGCACGGGAGTGATTTACTGCGATGACAAGTACATAGGCACCCTTGAGCGGCTGGATGAACTCTCTGTTGGAAACTACGTTTATATGGAAGTGAAGGACAGCGGAGAGGGAATGTCTGCTGAAGTAAAAACGAGTATTTTCAACCCCTTCTTTACGACCAAGTTTACAGGAAGAGGCTTGGGGCTGTCCGCAGTACTGGGGATTATGAGCAGCCACAACGGCGCACTTGAGATTGAATCAACACCAGGTGAAGGTTCCACCTTCAGAGCACTTTTCCCGGTAATTACGGGAGACTCTTACAGTTCACCGGAGCCATCAAAGACGCGAAGTGATTCTTTGAAAATGGGCGGTACTGTAATGTTTGTGGATGACGAACCGCTGGTGAGAGATGTTGTTGAAACAATGCTGAACCAGTTCGGGCTTAATGTCATTTCCGCAGTTGACGGCCTTGACTGCCTGAACAAGTTCAAAGAAAATATTTTGAAAGTTGACCTTGTCATCCTTGATATCACAATGCCAAATATGGACGGTGATGAAGCCTTCAGAGAGATGAAGAAACTCCGAAGCGACATCCCGGTGATAATTTCCAGCGGCTACAGTGAACACGAGGTAATTGCCAGATTCCCCGACGAGTACCCCGATGGTTTTCTTCAGAAACCATACAGCGCAGATGAACTGCAGAGCAAGATCAGGGCTGTTCTTAAACAGTAAAGTTTTCTTTGCCCGTTCTTTCCTGAAACTTTCAGCATGTTGACGAGTATCATCAGGAATAATTGGAAAGAATGAATGCTGCAGCCTTTTGTCATCACCCTTTGTTGTATGCCGAAAGATCCATAGATTGCTTCAACGACAATTAGAATTCCCTGTTTATAGCCAAGTTGAAGAAGCACAGCCAGAGTAGAATATGATTATCCATTGACAAAATTAAACGCGCGTACGATATTACGTACGTAATGATTGGAGATTCTTATGACAAACCTTACTGCAACTGAGGCGAGAAAGAAACTGTATACCCTTCTGGATGAAGTAGCCTTATCCCATGAGCCCGTCCAGATTGCCGGAAAGCGGAATTCAGCTGTTCTTGTTTCTGAAGAAGACTGGAGAGCCATAAAGGAAACGCTTTTTCTTCTTGGGATTCCTGGAATGAGGGAGTCCATTAGGGAAGGGATGAACACCCCACTTGAGGAGTGTGATGAAGGACTCGACTGGTGATATGGCGACTGATTTACACTAAACAAGCCAGGAAAGACGCAAAGAAGATTGCCAATTCAGGACTGAAGGAAAAGGCTGAAGTACTCTTTAATACTATATCTCTGGATCCTTACCAAACTCCCCCACCATTCGAGAAGCTTGTTGGAGATTTGTCTGGTGCAATCTCCCGCAGGATCAATATTCAGCACAGGCTTGTATACCAAGTGATTGAGAGGGAGCTTACAATTAAGATTCTTCGTATGTGGACTCATTACGAATAAGCAATTTTGCGTTAGCATTTAACCTAAGGAACCGCGCATAAATAACTTCACATTTTCATAGAATTAGGGCGGTTTCTTGTGGATTGTCGAGAGGTGATATTTTCTCGACTACAATCAGGATTTACGGCGTATCAATGTTTTCCGATTGCCTGGA
>JAGLOJ010000179.1 GCA_023139045.1 Candidatus Sabulitectum sp. | reverse complement strand
CAATGTTCCGCATAATGGTTTATCTCCTTGCTAGGTATGCCTTTAACCTAATTCATGAGATATCCATTGTCAAGGGCTAAATCACTCTTAATCTACTGCACTCTATGTAGTTAGATGCTCTTTTGATGGGTGCTACTTTTGTCGGAGGCGTCATAATTGGGCATTATCACATCTTGGATATAACAGAAATATGACAAGGCAACAAAAAACCCAATGGCATGAACTTGTCGCAGTCGCTTGTGAGCCATCAGGTTACTGTAATAACTGTGCAAGTTGTGCCAAGCTTTGGGCTGGCGATCTGCTTCGGGTTTCTTTATCAAAAATTAATCCGGACAAATACTCTGATGATGCTTCGCAGAACCTCTGTCAATTCCCCGAGCAATTCCGGACAATACATTCATGACTCTGCTACGGGTACTTAAATCAAGTTGACTACCAACACCAATAAGGTATATTAACTATACCATGTTACATGAATATGATATTCAGAAGAGTAAGAAGAGCAAAGAGAAACACGGCATTGATTTTGAAGATGCTCAGGCTCTCTGGGATGATCCTGATTTGATTGAGATACCAGCGCGAACAGATGGTGAACCACGATTTATGGTTATCGGTAAAATTGGCAGAGCAAACTGGTCTGGGATTATCACATACAGGAGCTCAAAGATTAGGATTATTTCTGTGCGTAGATCCCGAATTGAAGAGGTGATTTTATATGAAAGCTAAAGAGTTCGATAAGCAATTCGACAGTGGAGAAGATGTACTTGAGTATCTTGAGCTCGCCAAGGCAAGGCGAGTGGGGCAAGAACAAAAGCGAGTAAATGTAGATTTTCCTGTATGGATGATCCACTCGCTTGATAAGGAAGCAAAAAGGCTTGGTATACCCAGGCAGTCCCTAATCAAGGTACTGATTGCCCAACATATAGAGCATGCAGGAGCATAGTCAATTTGGGTCGTAAGCAGCTTCGAGATTTCAGGGAAAAGAATGGCCCGGACAAGTGATTTTATATCCTCGCAGCGTTCTGTCAATTCCCCGGGCAATAATCAAACCGGTATCCCAGGCTGATTCATGAAATAAGGCAAATTCCGAATAATACCAGCGAGCAAGCCCTTGTGATTGATGAAATTGGACATTATCGCCCATCACTTACTCAAATAAATGTATACACAGCCAGTCGAGTGCATGGTTTTGTTGATTTCTACCTGTATCCGTTTTTCCTGTGTCTGGCTCTAACTACACAGACATGAGTTTCTCATCCTTGATCTCATATATCACCCTGTATACACCACAGCGTAATCTATACTTCTCCTCACCGGAGAGTTTTCTGGACTGTGGCGGGCGTGGATTATTGGCAAGAGCCCCAATTGCCTTAACGATGCGCCTTACATCCTTCTTAGCCCGAGTTTCCTAGTTATGATTTGACATCGCTGTATCATACTTACTCACAACAAGTACCGCAATCGCAATCCTTACCCTAAAAGTCTATTCTGATCTTCTTTCAATCCGAGAACATCGATCAATTTGTCTTGGAGTTCAGATGTTCTGCTCAGCACCACCTGTTTTCGTTCAATCTTCTGCCGACGCTTCTTTGGGTAGATGTTGACAACCTGCCGCATGTTGTCCAACTCCTGACGTATTTGCATATTTCCAAACAAATTTATTCGGGTGCAATATATCATTGACAGTGAAAAGAATTCTATCACATATTCAAAAGATCACGTTTGGGTACTCATTCAATAGACACCGGCGACAAAAATGGCTCTTGGCAAAAGATTAGGATGTGTACTCGAGGAGGATAAAGTGACCAAAAGTATATCACTTTGCTTGTTAATAATTATGCAAATCATCTCGCTCTTACTTTTCTCGTGTGGAAACGAGGAAAGCAAAACTTGTCCATGGGAAGCGGTTACACATAGCGAGCTTGTGGTCATCGATAGTATTGGCTCAATGACAGACCCACTTCAAATGCTTGGGATCGTTGTTGGTTCAATACATCACCCTGATGGTGGATTGCTGGTTCTTGATCGCATTTCAAATAATCTGAGGCTTTTTCAACCTGATGGAGAGATAGTAGTTCTGGCTCCTGAAGGGTCTGGCCCAGGCTGCATACAACGAGCATCCGAAATGGTCATTGCCGGTGACCAGATCCTGGTGATTGATAAGGGAAAGCGCAGCATCTTAAGGTACAGCCTGTCTGGAGAACACTTGGGAATTGATACACCAACCGGGTTGTTTGAACCATATGGGATTTTCGGCTTCGCAAACGGTGATATTCTTTCAATGGTTCTCGGGTTTCAGATGAGTGAGGCTGATGAGGTAGAGCTCTTTATCAGAATAGGTCAGTACAACGATTCTCTGGAATATTCAACAGAATATTTTTACCAGACATGGCTACCCCCGTACAATGGTATTTACTCTGCAATAAGCATGATGCGATACTGCAGCAGTCCAGATGGTCCTGTTTACTTTTGCCCCGATCTCTCTGAATACAAGGTGATAATTCTGGGTGCCGATGCTGAAGCTATCGGTGAAATCTACAGACCTGACATTGAGCGGGTTTCTCGCTCCGAAGAAGAAATTGAGGCAATTAGACAAAGGCAACAGGAAAGGCAAGGGAATGAATTTCTTTTCCAGGGTCGAAATGATCCCAATCCGTATATGACCCTCATTCAACTTGCAGGAACAGATTCTCTGAACAGATTATGGATATGGAAACTGAATGATATCTCTGATGGTTACATACGCTTAGACATATGGACACCTGAGGGAGAATTGGTAGAACAGGCAGAAATTGAATGGAAAAACAGAGAACCAGTTGCTCCATTTGTCGATTCCGGTGGAGTTTTGCTCAAAACCACTGAAGAAGCTTCTGTGGTAAGGATATATGAGATCGTTTACTCTCCAGCGTCTTAGTAGTTTGCCAATTATCAATGGGGTACGGATTGCTTTGAGAAATAACCCATAGCTTTGTTTGTAAAGAATTAATTGGCTTTCAGACTGCGCTGTGCGCGGCGCTCAGTTCAGCATACTCATGCCCGATTGTTGTTGTCTCTTACGGTTGAGACTGATCATCCTGTGAGTTGTGTGATTCCTGACTCGAGTATCTCATTCCGGCTGTCCGGTTTTCAATGAGAAGCATCCAGAACCTGTCGCACGGTTCGCTTGAGCTGATCACCCGCCACAGGTTTCTTCATCATCTTGCTTACTCCCAGGGCAGCGGCTGCTTCAGGTGAAACAGTATTGACGAAGCCGGTACAGAGAATTATCGGAATATCCGGATTAATCAGGAGAAGTTCTGCAACCAGTTTGTCTCCGGTCATTACGGGCATGGTCAGATCTGTTATGACAAGGTCATACTCATCCGGTCCGGCACGAAACAGTTCAAGGGCTTCAACACTGCTGGTACGCTTGGTCACCCGGTATCCCGTCCGTTTGAGTATATCCGCTGTCATTTCGACCAGCACTTCCTCATCGTCTACAATGAGGATCGACTCTGTTCCACCCGGCACCGGTTCAATCTTCTCAGGCAGAGCTTCCACAACAGATTCTGCTACAGGTATGTAAACAGTGAAGACCGTACCCACACCAGGCTCACTATGTACTGTTATATACCCTCCATGGTTTTTTATGATACCGTGAACAACAGAGAGCCCCATTCCTGTACCTTCACCCGGGTCTTTTGTGGTGAAAAAGGGATCGAAGATATGCTCCAGGTTTTTCTTGTGCACACCGCATCCATTGTCTCTGACAGTAAGCCTTGCATAAGAACCGGATGGTATGTCTTCAAATCCGTTGCAGTATTTTTCACTGAGATCGACACTATCCACCGAAACTTCCAGTACACCACCTTGCGGCATGGCGTACTCCGCATTCGTACAGAGGTTTATTAAAATCTGGTGCATTTCTGTGGGATCGCAGTTAATTACACTCTTCCCCGAAGTGATGTTCTGTTTAATGTCAATCGTTGACGGCAATGCTGCTTGAAGCAGTTTGAGAACTTCCCTGACAATAGCAGCAAGATCAATCGGTTTTCGCTCTCCTTCTGTTTGCCGGCTGAAGACGAGGATATGGGCAATTAAATCCCTGGCTCGTTCTGCGGCTCTGAGTACCTGTATCAGGTCTTCGCTGGATTTACTTCCCCGTGGAAGATCGGAAAGAGCCATCTCGGTGTAAGCCATGATGGGTGACAGGATGTTGTTAAAGTCGTGGGCTATCCCTCCGGCCAATGTTCCAATGGCTTCCATTTTCTGTGCCTGATGAAGCCGATTCTCAAGGCGCTTGCGCTCCGTGATATCTTCGTGTACTGCCACCCAGACGGTTCCATGTTCCGGATGTTCGAAGGTGGATACAGAGGCTCGGCACCAGAAAAGATCACCGTCCTTCGTTATGTTCCGAATCTCTGAAGACCATGCACCTTTCTCCCGCAAAACTCTAATGATTTCCTCTGCAGTTTCCCCGGGAGTCCTGTGACCTGGAGCATTTAATACACTCACATGTTTTCCAATCAACTCACCTTCCCCGTAGCCGAACATCTCCTCAATTCTGTGGTTCGTATAGATGAGCACACCATCTGTTTCGCGGGTCAGTAGTACACCTTCCGCCATGTTTGCTACAATTTCGCTTTGAAGACGCAGTGCTTCCTCTGTCTTCATCTTCTCAACGACCCTGCGGATGGTCAGCAGCAGTTGATCGATATCATAGGGCTTCTGAAAATAGTGGTAGGCCCCCAGATTCACCGCCTCAATAGCCGATTTCTGAGAGGCAAACCCAGTGAGCACAATACATTCTGTGCCGGGAGAGTGTTTCCTGATCTCCCTTAATACTTCCAGACCAGACATGTCTTCAAGTTTAATATCGATAAGGGCGAGAGCAGGTTTGTCCTCCTTTATTCTGTCCAGAGCTTCCCTTCCGGTGGTAGAAGCCAGAGGTAAATAGCCTTTAACCTTGAGTATATCAACCAGAGTTTTTCTGAACATGACGTCATCATCCAACACGAGGATACCTAACTTTTTATCCATGAGTCAATTTACACCGCCCCTCTTGACAGGCTGTTCCAGAACGCTGCTCAGCTCCAGCTTGCGAACCCTGTTCAGGATCTGGAGCAAACTCTCTATTTCCAGTGGTTTGTAGAGACAGAAGTAGGCACCGTTTTTCAGGGCATATTCTATGTATTGCATCATCTCCGCACGGTAGCCCGTGACCAGGATCACCGGCAGGTGAGGATACTTTTCCCTGATCTTCTTTAGAACATCCAGGCCGTTGAAGCCATTGAGTTTCATATCCAGAAGCACCACATTGACATCCGGTTTAATCTCATCAACTATGTCAGAAAGACGAAAAATCTGATTAATGATAAAACCTCTGGCCAGCAATATATCCCCCAGAGTCCTGCAGAACTCGGGGTCGTCATCAACGATAACAATGGACTGCTGCTTTTGCAATGCAGTTAAGTAGCCCAATAGGGCATTAATATTCAATGGCTTGGTCAGAACAGCTTCAGCACCTTCTTCCAGACCATCCTTGACCAGTACATCATGAGAGTAGGCAGTCATCAGCACAAACGGTATTTCGGGATGATTTTTCTTAACTGCTCGACACAGCTCCACTCCATTGATCTCTGACATCTTGATGTCGCTGAAAATGCAGTCATAGTGAGTTTTCGCGATCCTCTCAAGGGCCTCTTTACCAGAGTGGGCGACATCGGCCCAATAGCCCTTGACCTTGAATATGTCCGCCAGGGTCATTGCCATCCTTTGATCGTCATCCACAAGCAGGATGCAAAACTTCTCTTTCATGAAAGCACCTCCTTTACGGGCAGAATCACGGTGAAAGTACTACCCCTGCCTTGCTCACTTTGCACATCAAGGGTTCCGCCGTTTACCTCTACCAGATTCCTTGAAACCGGCAGACCAAGACCTATACCCCGCGATCTGGTGGTAAAGAGTGGCTCAAAGATCTTCAACATGACCTTCTCAGAGATACCACAGCCTGTATCGGTTACGAAAAGAGATACCTTCTCCTTCTCTGCCCTGGCACCAACAGTCAGCATACCACCTTCGGGCATTGCCTGGTATGCGTTGGTGACCAGGTTCATCAGCACCTGTGCCATCTGCCCGGGGTCAGCGAATACAAGGGGCAGCTCTGGGGGTATTTCTGAATTCACCTTGACCTTCCCGGGTGGTGGTTGTTTCTCCAATACCTGATCAAACAGCTCAGAGACTGCAATCTTTTCTCTGTCGGAAGGTTTGATGCGGGATAGATCAAGAAGGTCTGAAACGATCTTCTCGGAATTGCGGACTTCTGAGGAGATAATCTCCAGGTACTCCCTGGTGGTTTCGTCGGCATCGGATAAGGTCATCTGCAGGAAGTACACAGCGTTGGAGATTACCCCCAGGGGGTTGCGCAGCTCGTGGCCCACCCCGCCGGACAGTTGACCCAGAACCGCCAGTTTCTCCTTGCGAACCAGCTCCTCCTCCACCCGCTTCATCCCGGTGATGTCCGTAACAATAATTCCAAGACTTTCACCTGCTTTGAAAGCCCTCACTGTCAGGTGGAGATCTCCGAACTTGGGGTGTGGAACAAGGTCAACAATTGAGAATGGCTTCCCGGTTCTCAAAACCTCCAGGTACTTGTCGTATCTGCCTGTCTCCTTAATGCCAGGTAATATATTTAATATGTTCTTCCCGATATCCTTGGCGCTGAAGCCCAACAGATTTGCAGCAGCTGTATTAAACCGGACTAAATTTAGATCCGGATCAAAAAAGATAAATGAATCAGGTGCCGATTTCATGAAGGAATTTAGTTTTTCCTCACTCTCCTGCAGCGCTTCCTCCGCCAGCCTGCTCTCGGTGATGTCACGGAAGACCATAACGGTGCCAATGAAGTTCCCTTTCCCATCTCTCATCGGAGCCCCGCTGTCGGCAATTGGCCGTTTCGTTCCGTTTCTGGCAATCAATATTGTGTGATTGGCCAGACCCACAACAACACCTTCCCTGAGCACACGGGCTGCAGGACTCTCAACAGGTTGACCGGTTTTCTCGTTGATAATGTTGAAAACATCTTCCAGGGGTCTTCCTACTGCTTCGGCTTCATCCCAGCCGGTCAGGCTTACTGCGACAGAATTCATCAGGGTCACAAATCCATGGGCATCCACAGCAATCACAGCGTCACCAATGCTTTTCAGCGTTGTGTACAGCCACTGTTCATTCTCCTGCAGAGCCTCCTTCACACGTTTGCGCCGGTTGATCTCCTGGTGCAGTTCTTCAACCATCTTCTTTAGATTACCTGTCATTGTATTAAAAGAATCAGCCATGGATTCGATCTCGTCACCAGCTTTAACCTTCACTATCTGATCGAGATCGCCGGCTGCAACCAGTTGAGCCGCCCTGGAAACTGTATTAACAGCACCCGCGATGCGTGAACCCTCTTTAATTCCGAAAACTAAACCGAGTGTGATTGCTGAAAGAATAATTGTCAGCAGAATGATCTGGATCGTCCTGAAATGCTGCTTTGCCAGAACCAGGTTTTGATCGGATGCAGCAAGGATAGTATCATGCAGTTTGTCAAGCTTGTACATCGCTTCCTGAGCCACTGTACCGGCAGCTCCCCCTTTTCTGACCAGCGCAAATGCTTCCTCATCAAGGTTCGCCCTGCTCAGAGGCACTACTTGTTCATTCCAGATTCTGAGATACGTCTCCCAGTCAGTTCTGAACTCTGCGAGTTTGTCCTGGGTTGCCTGATCCTGAAACACATTTGCAAGAGTATCGAGGTTGGCGTTGATCTTGCCCGCCCAGTCGGCTATCTCCGATTCGTACCGATTCATGTCATCCATGGAACCGGTAATCAGGTGTAACAGAGAATTCGAATGGATGAAGCCAACTCTTCTGGCCACAACACCCAGTATGTTTGCCGGTTGTACATCTTGTTCTATGACAATTTCCATGTGGTTTTTGATATGCATGGAGGCGAATACACCCACATATCCAACAATGCTCATCAAAAGAAGCATGACAACAAAGCTCCCAATAAGCCTGGTTCGAAGAGTAAGTTTCATTATTCTTTCTCCCTCCATCAGCCACCGGGGTCGTTACCATCAGCAAGCAAAACAGCCCAGTTCCAAAACTGCGTTTCCCGGACTGTTTCCGTTGAAATTTCGACCTTCCTTCTGGTAATCCTCCATTTCAATAAGTACATTAACATTCCGTAATTTCCCACCTGTTAAGATATTTAATTGATTCTGCAATTGCAATCGGGTGATATTACCAATCAGGGAACTGCTTTGAGTGGCAGGTTCTCCTGCAGCCCTCCCGGTATCCATGGGAATCCGGACTAATACACTCTGCCGATGTCACCGTCTTCACCGGGCATTGCTTTCTCTGCCTCGGGGATCTCGTCAGTGGCATCAAACTTGTAGCAGGCCTTCGTGATTCGGCCGGTTAATATCATAACCGGATAAGTTATGCCATGCATTCTCTGAGAGGATTGTTAATCCTGTAAACCCCTTGTGATTGATATCATAGGATATTATCATTCTCAGATAGACAATAGAAATAGAGACAAGCATTGTCAGAAAACCTGAAAATGGCTTGCGCCTGATACGGATAGTCAGGCTGAAGACATTTTCGACTGTTATGGGAGGAGGGTATTCATGTCGGAAAAATCGCTTGAGGATATTAGAAAGCTGTTTCTTATATTCAAAAAGGCAATTGAAGCGGAACGGGCGGCGCAGGACACATACTTGCAGGCCAGGGAACTATCTGACGATAACGCCCTGAAGGAAATATTTAACGGGATGTATCAGGATGAGGTGGGTCATGAACAGATTCTCATAGAGCGTTACAATAAACTACGCCAGGAGTCTGCTCTTGAAGACAGATCCATAGAGCACGACCGAGAATAGGACATATTTACATACAACAAGTTGTGGTGGCGATGCAGCTCATTCAAAGTGCTCGATGCCTTACGGAGAAAAACAGATGGCAGCCGGTGAAATAACATATCAGACAGGATTACCGGAGCAATTAAAATTAAGTACAGTAAGTTTGCATAATGGTGCCTTCGGGAAAACTTTTCAGTAGCGGTGCGATCCAGCTAGTACTCTGTCAGGCATTAAGTGTCGGTATAATGCGCCGCTATTCTGAGTTCCATACTAACGTTGGGACGCATTCGGTTACTGGCTATGCTGCTTTCCATACTAACGT
>JAGLOJ010000178.1 GCA_023139045.1 Candidatus Sabulitectum sp. | reverse complement strand
CAGGGCACCTATTCCGATGTCGTCACCATTGACATAAAGCAAGGTCATACCTGCTCCTTCCAGAACAGGGAAGCATGAGCAGTGTTGTTCTGCAACTTCTACATAAGGGCTTGACAGAGGGGAGCTTGTCATTATAATCGGAATAGCTCCGATTACGAGCATCGACGAGAGGATTGAAGTGAAACCGCCTAGAAGAGGATCAAAGCAGAAGAGGGCAGTGTTGGTTACTGCAAAACAGTTATCAAATCATCCAACTGCTCAGGATATTTTCTTTAGGGTGAAAGAAGAAATTGTCAACATAAGCTTCAGTACTGTTTATCGTAATCTTGGAATTCTTGTTGATGAAGGTGATCTGATTACAATTAACATCGCTGGCTCAGAGATACACTACGATCATATTGTTGATAATCATTGCCACATTCAGTGTCGTGTTTGTGGAAAGGTCAGAGACGTGAATGTTCCTGCTGTTAATTTTAATGGTGTTCTACCTTCAGATGCTTCGGGTTTCACTGTCGATGGAGTTTGTGTTACATTTACAGGCGTATGTGGAGATTGCAGAGAAAAAATTGATATGAAAGGAGAAAAGAAATGAGTATTAGAGGTACGCAGACAGAGATAAATATCCTTAAGGCTTTCGCTGGAGAGTCGCAGGCCAGGAACCGTTACACTTACTTTGCTTCACAGGCAAAGAAAGAGGGCTTTGTTCACATCTCCAATGTTTTTACTGAAACAGCAAATCAGGAGAAAGAGCACGCCAAGAGGCTTTTCAAGCTTCTTGAAGGTGGCGAACTTGAGATAACCGCTGGCTTTCCAGCAGGAGTAATCGGTACAACTGCAGAGAACCTGAAAGGCTCCGCCGGTGGCGAGAATTACGAGTACACAGAAATGTATCCCGAGTTTGCCGAAACAGCCGTCAAGGAAGGTTTTAACAGGATCGCGGCGATTTTCAGAAGTATTGCAGTTGCAGAGAAGCAGCATGAGAAGAGATTTCTCGCACTTCTAAAGAATATTCAGAACGAAACTGTGTTCAAGAAAGAAGAACAGGTAATCTGGTTCTGCCAGAATTGTGGATATGTCCATGCTGGAACAGAGGCTCCAGCCAGGTGTCCTGCCTGCGATCATCCTCAGGCACATTTCATGCTGGTAAGCGAGAACTGGTAGTATCAACTTGGAAGGAGGAATGAAATGGCCGAAAGAATGCAGGTATACAAGTGCGGAATATGCGGAAACATCGTAGAGGTTCTCCATGGTGGTCCAGGACAGCTGGTCTGCTGCAATGTTGATATGGAACTGATGGAAGAGAAGACTGCAGATTCCACTACAGAGAAACATGTTCCAGTGATAGAGAAGGTGGAAGGCGGTTACAGGGTTAAGGTGGGTTCTGTTCCCCATCCCATGGCAGACATTCACTACATAGAGTGGATAGAGCTTGTAGCAGACGATATTGTTTACAGGAAGTATCTCAACCCCGGTGATGTTGCAGAGGCACTTTTCATAATTGATGCCGGTAATGTAAGCGCAAGGGAATACTGCTCTGTTCACGGGCTCTGGAAGTAACTGCAATGCTCAGTGAAAAAATGCAGAATGCTCTAAACAGTCAGATCAAGAAGGAGATCTACTCCTCATACCTCTATATGGCAATGTCCATGTATTTTGAGGTTGAAGATCTTTCAGGAGCAGCATCGTGGATGAGAATACAGGTACTCGAGGAGCTTACCCATGCTGAAAAGTTTATGAATTATGTGAATGAACGGGGTGGAAGAGTTTTTCTGGAAGCACTGGAGAAGCCGGCTTTTTCCTGGGAAACTCCTCTTGATGCCTTTAGTGGTGCCCTTGAACACGAGAGGTTCATATCTGCTTCCATTAACGAGCTTGTAAGTCTTGCCAGAGAAGAGAAAGATTTCATGTCTGATAACTTTCTCCAGTGGTTTGTGGCTGAGCAGGTTGAGGAAGAGGCTTCCGTAAGTGAAGTGATCAGGATGTTCAAGCTGGCGGGAGGTGCCGGGGGTGGGCTTCTGATGATAGACCGAGAGCTTGGCTCCAGGGTATTTACCCCTCCAGCCGCAGAATAAAAAAGGAGACGCAATGGGCCCGTATACAGCAGAAAAAATAACTGACAAGGTCTATTGGGTCGGTGCTGTCGACTGGGGTGTCCGTGATTTTCACGGATACCTCACCAGTCGAGGCAGTACCTACAATGCCTTTTTGATAATTGATGAAAAAGTTACACTGGTTGATACTGTGAAGAAACCCTTCAAGAAAGAAATGCTGGCTCGAATATCTTCTGTGATTCCACCGGAGAAAATTGATTACATCATCAGTAACCATTCAGAAATGGATCACACGGGATGTCTTCCGGATATAATTGACCTGGTAAAACCTGAAAAGGTGCTTGCCTCTACCATGGGGAAAAAGGCCCTTGGCAGACATTTCTATTTCGATGATCAAGTTATTACAGCAGTAAAAAATGGTGAAAGTATTTCCCTGGGTGAGTCATCAATGACCTTTGTTGAAACCAGGATGCTTCACTGGCCGGACAGCATGGTTTCCTATCTTGATACGGAGAAAATCATGTTCTCCCAGGACGGGTTCGGGATGCATCTGGCTTCTACGGAAAGATACGATGACCAGCTTCCTCCTCAAGTTCTTCTTGAGGAAGCAGAGAAGTATTTCGCTAATATTCTTCTTCCTTTCTCTCCCATGGTCTTGGGACTGATGAAGAAACTTTCTGAACTTGATCTTGATATTCAGCTTCTCTGCCCGGATCATGGCCCCATCTGGAGAAGTGACATTGGTGGAATTCTCCAGCGGTGGGAGAAATGGGCACAGCAGAAATGTTCCCTGAAGGCAGTTGTTGTCTATGACACCATGTGGGAAAGTACCGGTTATCTGGCAGATGCAGTATGCGATGGCTTGAATTCTCAGGGAATATCTGTAAGAGTAATGCCATTGGAATCAAGTCACAGAAGTGATATCGCCACTGCCGTCCTCGACTCCGGCGCCCTTCTCGTCGGCAGTCCAACCATCAATGGCCAGATGTTTCCCAGAGTTGCAGATGTACTCACCTATCTGAAAGGGCTTAAACCCAGGAACCTTATCGGTGGAGTTTTCGGTTCTTACGGGTGGAGCGGTGAAGCAGTCAAGGATGTTGAGCAATATCTTGCAGATATGAAAATCCCTCTTGCAGCCCCGTCACTTAGGGTTACATACGTTCCCGGTGATGATGATCTGCTGAAGGCCAGAGAGCTGGGGGTTGCAGTGGGTAGAGAATTGAAGGAGAAATGCAGCAAATGAAGGAAATAGACATCACCCCTCTTTTCACACTCAGTTACGGGCTTTATACCATCGGCTCAAAATCCGGCGGCAGGATAAATGCTCAGATCGCCAATGCTGTTTTTCAGGTGACTGCAAGCCCTGCGAGAATTGCAGTCGCCATCAACCGTGAAGAGCTTACCAATAAGTTTATCAAGGATTCAGGCTATCTGGCAATAGGTGTTCTCAGCCAGGATGCAGATCTGTCTTTCATTGGGCATTTCGGCTTCAAGAGTGGTAGAGATATCGACAAGTTCAAGACCGTTGAGTACTTCACTACACCTGCCGGGTGTCCGTGTCCGGGGAAGAATACAGTTGCATGTATTGAACTGAAGGTGGAAAGCTCTGTTGAAGTGGATACCCACACGCTTTTCATAGGAGAACTTACCGACTGTTCCCTGATCGGACAGGGAGTACCCATGACCTATACCTACTACAGAGAGGTTCTCTGCGGCAAAACACCTCCATCTGCACCTTCATTCAAGGCAACTGCAAGCAAGATACCAGATAAACGGAAAGAGGAGACAGCAATGAAAAAGTATGTATGCGATGTATGCGGATATGTGTATGACCCTGAAGCTGGAGACCCTGACAGCGGCATAGCTGCCGGTACAGCTTTCAGCGACGTTCCTGAGGACTGGGTCTGTCCGGTTTGCGGAGTTGGCAAAGATCAGTTCTCAGAACAGTAGATCGTTACTGCTGGAGGAGATATACACACGTTACAACAGGCGTGAATTTGTTCATCCTGACCCGCTTGAGTTTCTCTACCGATATGAAAATATCGAAGACAGAGAGATAGCGGGTCTGGTTGCGTCCGGTCTTGCTTACGGTCGTGTGAACCTTATCCTGAAAAGTACGGAAGCTGTTCTCGATTTGCTTGGAGCATTACCATCTGAATTCCTTCGGAGCGGTGATCTTTCCCCTGTGAGGGAAGAGCTGAAAAGCTTCAAACACAGGTTTACCACCGGCAGGGAGATGGCTGCATTTCTTGTTTCCATTTCTTCCATTCAGAAAGAGCATGGTCTCATTGGTAACTATCTTGCCGGGCTGATGCAGAGCAGACCTTACATCGAGGCTCTTGATGTGTTTTCTGCTGAAGTCCTGTGCAGAATGGGAAAGCAGAACAGTTCATCAGGGCATCTTCTCCCCAGACCTTCAAAAGGAAGCGCCTGTAAGAGGCTTCATCTGTTCATGAGGTGGATGGTCAGACATGATGATGTTGACCCTGGCGGCTGGCGTATGATACCCGCTTCTGAACTCATTGTTCCAGTTGATGTACATATGCACCGGATTGGTTTACAACTGGGCTTTACCACACGAAAGGCTGCTGATGCTAAAACCGCCACAGAGATCACGGATGGTTTCAGAATAGTATCTTCAGATGATCCGGTGAAGTACGACTTTGCTCTGACCCGGTATGGAATCCGGCAGTTGACAGAATGCAGGCTTTTCAGAGAATTGCTTTCCTGATACTGGTACTGACAATGGTAATTTCGGAAGGGTGAAAATGAAACAAACGGTAAAGATCATTTTTCTCTGTACTGCAGCAGTAGTACTCTACGGTATAGCACACAATCAGATAACTGTCCGTATCAGTCTTGAATACTTCACAATCGGTCACCGTGAAATTATTGACTCCACTTCACCGACACTGCTTGGGATTGCCTGGGGAATCCACCCCAACTGGTGGGTAGGACTGAGCCTGGGTACTCTGTTCGCCATTGCTGGCAGGGCTGGAAAATGGCCCAGGCGCAATGCTGGATTTTTTATCAAGCCTCTTCTTCTTCTTTTTCTGATTTCCGGAATAGCTGCCGCTGCTGCAGGAATCACAGGCTACCGCCTTGCCGGCAGTGGAACCCTGGGTCTGTATGAACCCCTGGCTTCCGCTGTTCCGGCAAACGGCCATGCAGCTTACATCTCAGCCCTCTGGATGCACACAGCCAGCTATACTGTGGCAACCATGAGCAGTTTGATCATTGCTCTTTTTGTGTTTACCGGAAGAAGGCGGGCTGTGGAAGGGGGGAAGGGGGACTGTCCTGCAGTTTAACATTGAGATAAAGACCACAAAATTGGTTGTAACCCGTGTACTTTACCAGAC
The DNA here is from genome assembly GCA_023139045.1 of Candidatus Sabulitectum sp. Classification (GTDB taxonomy): domain Bacteria; phylum Fermentibacterota; class Fermentibacteria; order Fermentibacterales; family JCC-6; genus Sabulitectum. Next base: position 3,144 of record JAGLOJ010000178.1, on the reverse strand, counting down.
ACACCCCAGATACAGAATCAGGCTGACGATACCTTCGGATTGATGTTTTATTATGAGTATTTGCTTTTTAGTATCGCTGAAAACACTCTGCTGGTATTGTTGCCACGTCTAATTAATTTGTTCTGGAGATTCCAAATGGTCAGTGATAATTGCTCTGGAAAACATAGCCAATCGTGCGAATTTCTAAATTATCGAACCGGCTTCTCCTGCAGAGCCCCTGAAAGTTTTTCTGCAAGAGTGTCCAGATCTTTCCTGGAGCGCAGGGACATTCTATAAAAACCCATGCATCCAAGAAGAAGGGGCAGGGGCCAGCCGATTGCTTTTCGCATCAGCCTTATATCGCAGTCAGCCGGATCAACGGTTTGTCTTTCTCTGTGCATCGGTGTCAGATCCACCTGTTTTAGAATATTCAAAGTAAGATCAAGAATTCGATTCACTCTGCTGAAGTTTATCCAGTCAACAGTGTCTTCCGGTTTGTGGGAGTATCGTCCCCAGCCTTTGCTGATGAAGAGGTATGGCTGGCCTGCCTTTCTGAACGCATGATGATCCGACCTGTCGCCGATGTATCTGTTAAGAATTGTAATGATCCTGAGTTGTTCTGTTTCAGCAGATGCCTTCTCTACAATGGAAGGAAGCTGACTGTGGCTCTCGGATCCCAGTACAAAAAGCAACTCTCCTATTCGCGGAAACAGCGTATCCAGCAGGCGATTACCTGTCTGGAAGTCGTGACCGATCATATCGAGAATTAGAACACACGCGAAATTCATACCACTGCAGTGGTCGTTGCAGAACCGTGCTGATCCCATATTCTCAGTCAGAAAGTAAGGCTTCTCTTCCGCGTCGAAGAACGCCACTATTACATTTCGTCTGGGAGTCTTTTTCATAAGGATTTCTGATATGCTCAGAATAAGGGCAACTGAAATTGCATTGTCATCAGCACACGGTGCATCTATCGCGCTGTCGTAGTGAGCGCCGATCAGCACCGGCAGAGCTGCTTTTTCTGTGCCCTGAATAACACCCGCAAGGTTGGTGAATTTCACCATCTGTCCATCTGCCGGATGCAGGGCTGAATAGGGGAGGGAGAAATCATTGTCATGAAAAGGCTTAAGCCCGATTTCTTCCATTCTGCTTTTCAGGTATTGCAGTGCAATTTTATGACCGGGCTGCCCCACCCTTCTTCCATAAGGAAGGGAGAGATTCTCTGTATCCTGTTTAATCATTCAAGTTCTCTGCATTGATGGTTAGATCTCCGGCATCGTACATGACTTCTGGAGCGTTCACTCTTGTCGAGATTGTACCTGAGTCCGGCATAGATGGCATTTGTTCTTCCAATTCGATTCAGCACCTATCACCCCTTTTATTCAGGCAGCAGACTGAAGCGCTGCAAGCTGATCGCTGTGTTACTGCCTGAATATCATCGGATTAGTGGTGTTCTGCAAGAAGACCAAAGGGAGGAAGCTGTTTCGGCCATAACATTGTTTTCCGGGGCTAATTCCCTTATTCTAAGGTGTGCAAATAGTTACAGTAAATGAAAGGGGAGCCTGATGAAAAAATTCATATCGGTTGTTCTTGTTCTTAGTTTCGTTGTTGGATGTGGCGATAGTTCCCCAGCGGGTCCGCACAGCGGGTCGGATTCAGCCTACTATCCTCTGTCAGTGGGGAATCAGTGGGTTTACAGCAGATCCGGCTCAATTTCAGTTGCGGGTATTCCAATAAGTACTATCTCCGGTGAGAATATTGCTGATATCACCGGACAAGTCTCTCATGGAGAGGGATTTCAGGTTTATGTACAGGAATACAATTTATCGGACACTGTTGATACAGCAGGTCAGATCGTCGTTCTCGACTCGACATTCACAACCTACATGAATGTCACCGATGCCGGTGTCTACAGCTATCTCAGTCTTGCAGGTTCTGATTCTGTGGGCTTTGTTCCATTCCCCCTTCAGGTAGGAGCAACATGGCAGTTTTCTGAAGAGCCCCCGATGACCGGTGAGATTCTCTCTCTGACTGAAACAGTCAGCGTTCCCGCTGGTACATTCGAGAATTGTCTTGAGATGCGGATAACCTGGATAGAGGCGGGGAACACCGTAGAAAATGTTACTGATTTTGCTCCGAATGTCGGTCGCGTTCGGAATGTGTATACGCAGAGTTATCAATCTGTGGTCACTACAGTAACCTCTGAGCTGATGTCTTACTCGGTGAACTGAGAGTAAGTCTTTTCGGGGAGTAGCAGAAGAGAACACTGAAGTTATCTGAAAGCAAATTGTAAGTTGTTGGCAACCCCGGTCAGGAGTTTAAATTATGAGATATCAAATTGTGCCCTCCGCTCTTCTGCTGATCCTGCTTCTGTTTGCTCAGGCCTGTGCACAACAGCTTCTTCCAGACCCTGCCACGGATGGCGATGTATCTATCGAGGAAGCTCTTCTCAACAGGAGATCAACAAGAGCATTCACAGGTTCCGAACCGCTGTCATTGAGTGAGGTGTCACAGGTACTGTGGGCTGCTCAGGGAATAACTGCTCGCGATCGACTGAGAACGGCGCCATCAGCCGGCGCGCTGTATCCGTTACAGATATATCTCGTGGCTGAAAGGGTTGATTCCCTCTCACCCGGCATCTACCTGTATCTCCCTGGTTCGGATTCAATCGAACACATTGCCGCTGGCTGCTTTCTCGATACTCTGGCTGAAGCATCTCTGAAACAGATGTGGATGCGTGATGCACAGGCGATGGTTGTGATAACTGCGAACTTTGATATTGTTACCGATGTATATGGTTCCAGAGGTATCAGATATGTCTATATGGAGGCAGGGCATGTATCCCAGAACATCTACCTGCAATGTGTTCCACTTGGGCTTGGAACAACGGCGGTTGGTGCATTCAACGACGAAGCAGTTGCTGCCATTCTTCAGCTTCCGGATGGGGGGGTACCTCTCTATCTCATGCCTTTTGGAAGATAATGCAGATCAACCGGACTGTTCCTTTCAGTCAGGTTTGAATCCGGTACTATTTGACACCCCGTAGTGGACGCTTTTAGACTTTTTGAAAAACCCCAGAGTGTATGCTCGAAAATTTAATATAGATGACGCCTCCGACAAAAACAGCACCCATCAAATATGCATCTAACTACATAGAGTGCAGTA
>JAGLOJ010000177.1 GCA_023139045.1 Candidatus Sabulitectum sp. | reverse complement strand
AAAAGAAGCAATTCTGTTTCTCCATATCCAAGAGAATACTATCTTCCAAGCAGTGTAATCCGTTGTATAAAGCCTGATACCCCAACTATATTGTAAATTCCTGTGGGCAACCTCTCTCCTGAAAAACCTCTTCCATACCAGGTCCCGATTCCGTCGGAGACGGAGATTGAAGACACTTCTCTACCTGAGATGTCATACACCCTGAGTTCCTGTTCAGTACTGATTGCGGTAGAAATGGTGACTGAACCGGTAACAGGGTTCTGAGAAACCATGAATCCGGTTTCACCTTGAATTGCTAAAGAGGAATTCTCAATCGCGAGGTAGCTGTAATCGAACCAGCCGAAGGTGGGGAAGTAATCTATTTGTGGATCCGTTTCTACTTGACAGTAAATGATATACAAATTCCCTTCACTATCTGAAATCCCATCGATGTGCTTCGTATCTTCCGGGTCTTCATCTGAGTAGTCGTATGCAACATGCCAGTCGACTATGATGTTGCCGTCTGAATCAAAGACTAGGTTAAATATCTTGTTTATGTCATAGCCGCTGGACCAGCAGAGATAGTACTGATCTGGAACAGCAAGAGGTTCAACTATGAAATAGTCGCTGGTATTCATCACTGGAAGCTCAGGAGTTACCAGGGGTTTTAGATCAATAAGAAGCTCCCCTGTGTCACCATTCAGTTTCCACATATAGATGGCTTCATCAGCCTTGTAGGCAATCGTTTCATCAAAGATCAGGAGATTTCTTGAAGAATCCAACTGAAGCACCGGGAATCTACTGCTGTGAAGATCATCATCTGTAAAATCTGTCTGGGGAACTACGGTATTACCTTCAAGGTCATATTGCAGGTATTCATAAGTATGAAACAGCGGATCCTGCACAACAATGTGGACTCTGTTCCCGTCCACAAGAAGAACTCCCCCGGCATCTGCATCTTTAATTACCCATTCGTACTCAGTGGTGAATCCTGAACCCGGAGCAGGGTTCCAGACAGCATACACCACATCAGATCCCTCATTGTAGAGTACATGCAGCCGTCCAAGGTTGTCTGGGCAGGCTCTGATGTAGGGATACATGCTGGATGCTGAAAACAAATAGGTAGCAGGTGTAATTTCTGAGCCATCCGAAAGGCTTCTGATCGCATAGTAGACGGGACCGTAATCTCTCCAGAATACTATCAGGCTATCTCCTGTTACAGTCATGGAATGAAGAGAACTGTGAGAGTCGAGAGAAATCATTGTTTCTGGATAGAGAGTAGACCCATCCAAGGCAAACATCTTATAAGCAATTCTGGGTTCATTATTAAATCCTGCCCAGACTAGATGAAATCTTCCAAGGCCATCTCTATAAATCAGCTGCTCTCTCCTTGAAGTATTCGCAGAATCCGTTGCAAGAACAGGATCACTCCAGCCTGACCCGACAGTTACACCAAGACAGGTGAATAGAATTAAACCTATCATTCCAGTACACCTGATCTGCCAGAGTCATGCTGGAACTGGGGCCAAGGTGCATAGCCAGTGGTGCAGATCCCAAGTTCCCAGCAGTGAAGGAGGCCATCATTCGTTCCAAATACAATCTCAACCTTTCCGTCTCTGTCAAGATCACCAATGGCAAATCCTCCAGAAGCGGAAACTTCCTCAGGGAGAGTGTAGGGGAAATCAAGTGTAGTACTTAATGGATCTCCGTCAGAATCATAAGCCAGCAAAGTCCAATTTCCATCAAGCCGAGTACAGAACAGAACATCAGCATTTCCCGTTCCGTTCAGATTTCCAAGAGCAGTCGGACTGATTTGCGAGCCCTGTAAAGCCCCGCTGAACTCATCAGTGGGGAAATCACTTAGAGGATCACCAATAACATCCCACGCCATGCACTGTCTTTCAGAGGGGAGGACGAAAGCGTCAGCCCCGGTTCCTGCAACCCAGTCCGCGAACACTCCATAATAAAGCTTGCTGGCGCTGAGAACACTTGTACTTACGCAGGAAATTTCTGGTGAAGTTTCATCAGGTTCTATTATCCAGGCAGGATCACCGGATGTTTCAAAAAATCCCCGGGGGTAGCCAACAGAACCAATTCCAGAGAGCATGCCGGCCGAAAGCCTTATGCTGAGGTGATTAACATAATCGTTCCAGGTATTTGAGTACTCAAGGGTTGAAGTGCCCCAGTTGTATACTTCAACGGAAGTTTTTTCCTCATGCACTGGAAATACTAACGGCAGCCCTCCATTTAGATAGATGACATCATCATATGTATTGCCACATATTCCGGCTGCAACTAATGACACTGGGGATCTTCTGTTGGCGTATCCAAGATCCTTTGTAGCAATATGGTTCATTCTATTGTTTTCCCAATAGTACAGTTTAAGGTACCTGCTATCGTTTGTTGTAGTACATAGCTCAAGTCCAGCTCTACTATGTAAGTCTTCAACAACGAAAATATTACTTGCCCCAGTAAGAGTGTAAAGGACAATACCTTCATTGCTTATTACCTTGATCTCATCATTAATGCAGAAAAGAAGCAATTCTGTTTCTCCATCCTGATCAAGGTCAGCTGCTAATGGTTGTTCTGAGCCCCGGAATCCTTCCCCATTAATTTGCCAAAGTGGAGTTACGGTTTGTCCGCAATCGTAGGCAGTAAGAATTGGTCCAGCCAGTGCTACAATCTCAAGATTTTGATCTGAATCAAGATTGACCATAATGGGAGTGGTCTGAACAATTCCTTCTGTAGGTATCGGCCACCCTGAGTCTATCGGGTAGACATCGTTCATTTGAAATGAAACTTCAGCAGAGTTGTTATCCCTCCAGCTATCAGAGCAGGAAGACAAGTAATCGGTCTCAATCGAAACAGTGATAGCGCGTGGAGGAGTGAACCCGTTTGTGCATTGCCATGTGTAACTGATAGTGTCTTCCTCACCGGTAAGTATGGCTGAGCAGGTCACTGTTTTTGTATCGATACTCTGGCCATCGCTGAATACTATTCTTGTTGTGAAACTGCTGGAATTCTGTCTTCCATTGTTTCGTACCGTGAATTCAATCGGAAGATTGAAACCACTTGTTGTTTCAACCGGATAGCCTATTGAGATGTCATCAGGATAGAGAACCAGATCGCATTTGTTTGGATATCTAACCCTGTCGCTTATGTCCAGTGCAGGATCACCGAGAAGATTGAACTGTCCTAAAGATGCAGTAAGATCTCCAGAACTCTGCATGAAGTAATCGTTGTTTAGAGATCTGGCACAGGCAACTGCATCACCGATCCGTCCAAGACCCTGCCAGTAAACAGCTTTCAGGATACCCTTACCGTAAATTGGATAAGAATAAATACAGGAGGGCATTGACGATGCAAACACACCGGCGACAGGAACTGCTGTGTTTTTTAGGAGTTTTTCAGCAAGGCAGTCGCTTCCAAAGTCAAAAACGGGGCCTAGATCCCAGTGGCAGAAATACTGATGGGATCTTCTGCCTTCATGATCAGCCAGAGTGTGGTTGAATGTTCCAGCAGAGCAACACAGTAGTAGAAGGAAGGGTGCAGAATAGTTCTGATTGGTTGATGTAAGCTGATTCTCAATCTGATAATTGTTGAATGTGCTGTCTCTTGTTCCCTTGGTTGTAACTTCGGGATAGGCGTATTCGGGCCACCATTCAAGTCCGGCACTGAGCATGTGAAACTCACCATGATTGGTGTAGAATCCAACCCCTGCACCGTTCTTCAGCTCATGAATGCAGATATTCCTGTAGTCCTTGCTGGAAAGGATACTTCCGTCTGAGCTACTGAAGTTCCTGCCATCTCCGCAATAGTATGTATTGTAGTCGTAACCCAGCCAGTTGGAGAATTCACTTGTCCAGAGTCGGTCCGGAGTCCATGAGCAGTATGTCTGCTGGGAGGTATCCCCGATGTCGTCACCTGTACCGGCAAGCCGCAAAATACTTCTCCTGTTGTCTGTGAGTGGTGTGCTTATGATTGGTTGTTCAAGAGCTATCAGGTTTTCAATCATCCTTGAAAGAGTGTCTGTTTGGGGTGTGCTTCCATTCTTTACTGAAAGCCTTCCCACAACGAAACTGGGGAAATAGTTGTCTATTTCTGTGTCTCCGTTCATGTAGGCATACCACTCATCGTTACCAATATCTTCAATGAGGGCCGTTCCTAGGTCTGCCCTGTCATAAAACATACAGGC
>JAGLOJ010000176.1 GCA_023139045.1 Candidatus Sabulitectum sp. | reverse complement strand
GCCTATATGTTTTATGACAGGGCAGCGGTAGCATCCTGAACAGGAGTCGGAATTCCCATTGCAGGTTCAGTTACAAGAATAGAAATCGTCTGTGTTCCTGTAGTTACTGCGGATGGTGTGGCTGATGCAGTAAGCTCAGAAGGACTGCCACGCCAGACGAACATGAAGGGATCACCAAAGAGGTGATGCCTAACAAGGGACTCATCATAAAAAGAATGCTCCAACGTATTGCGGAAGTTTTTCTGATGCCTGAATGCCTGTCCAATGCAAGATAATGGCCAGTTCAAGGGCATCGGACCATTCCACTGTGTCCAGCCTGTACTGTACAGTGCATCACAAAAAGGTTGACTCCAAACTTCATCACCACCAGTCCCATTGGTAGTGTTTGCTATTACTGCAGCAAATCCCGTTTCCGAATCTGCCAGAAGTCCCGCTTCAGCAAAACACTCAGCTTCAGCAAAGAAACCTGGCCAGCAACCAATGGTCCAGAGAATACCTGTTCTATCCTGGTTACCCATTGAACCGAAATCGTAATCATGTATTGACAAATGCGGATCGCCACCGGCTCCAATCTCATGGATTTCACTGTGGTCACAATGAATAGCTACATTGTATCCCGTATCAAAGGCCTGCAAGACATTGCTTCTTGTAAAGGATTCCAAAGGTGGTCTTATGTTAGGGTTCCAGTACAATTCAAGGGGTATATTTAAATAATCGGGGACAGCACTGGACTGCACTAACAATGTCTTAAGACTCTGGAATTCACTGAACGAACCAGCTATTTCTTCTGAAGCCATCAATAGAAAAGAGCGGCAAAATCCAGCGGAGTTATCCGGCTGAGTCTCATAGGTTACAATCTTATCAATTATTGTCTGAATATCTTCCGAATCATCCACTGGCAAACGCCCAACCAGGAGGTCCACATATGCGCTTTTTCCTTTGATACTCCAGAAACCATCGTCATATGTCCAGTTTCCATCAATGTCAGCATAGTAATCATCGGCAGGATAATACCCTTCAAGTAAGTTAGTGCCGCAATACCTTACCGGAACAATCCAGTCGTCTCCACCCAGTATTACTGCCTGTATTCCCCAGTTCTCATGAGCATCTCTGATGAAATTCCTTATCTTTTCCGGTGAATCGCAACCACTATAGGTACTTTCTATCCAACCGATGGTTCTCACAACCGTGATAATCCCCTGTGCTGTTCTGTAGTCAGCCAGTTCTTGAAAAGCAGCTGTAAGATCTGAACCAGCATCCCCGGAGCCTGAGGTGATTATGACCATATCAACTCCGTCTCCCTCTGGAGATGGAGCATCAAAAACATTAAGCCCAGCGAAGTTATTACTTCTGTCAACAACCTCTGGAGAATCGTACAAGCTTATTAGCTCAGGATTGGCAACCAGGCCGAGAATGTTCATTTGTCTGACTTCGGCACTAAGTTCAGTTTCTCTAATAGGTGTAATTCGTTCATAGGTTGACGGTATCAGATCAAAGGATACCCTCATTCTGGTAAGAACTTCAACTAGACTGTCTGCTGGTGTATATCTGACAGGAGTTCCTGTCAATGTTACCACTGAATATCCAAGGGCCGAACCCTGGGAAGGATAACCAACCGGTTCCTCTGGAAACGGTGTTTCCCAGGCATAGATAAGTGAATCCGGCAGGATAAATGCTGTATCACCCATCATTCCACCCTGGGCAGGATACAAGTAGTACTTGCCAGGCAAAGTGATCCATTTTTCGTGCGAAACAGTAAGGTCTGATATTTCTGTATCGGGAGGAAGAAGGAAGGTTTTCACAATGTATGGTAGCGAAGGCAATCCTGAATCAGCAGCTCCCTCAATCATTAGTGGATAGGTTTCTAATACTATCTTGTGGTACTCGACTCCGTCTACAACAACAGTATCAATTAGAACCTCGTCAGGGTCGCAAATTGGCTTGATGTTCAAAGAAAAAGCAAAAACAGAGGCAGAAACAATCATCATAAACAGAATAGTTCTCATAAATTTCTCCTCCTAGTTATTAAAGATATTAGTTTAATTATTGGAATATAATAGGAACAAGTCAATGCATCTTGAATTAAGAGTGGACACTCCCGCGCAACATTCTCTCTGTCAGCAGTCTTCTCCCCCAGTAATCCCCCATCCTCTCAACCTCCTCTATCAGTTCCTCCGGGAGTTTTAGAAGATTCAGCACCTGAGTAACTCTTGCTCTTGAAATACCCAATTTTCTAGCAAGGTCAGCCTTGGTCAGATGGTTGAGTTCCATTTCAAGAGCCATTTGCTTTGCCTGTATGATGGGGTTCCTGAAGGTCTTCTTTGACTTTGGTATGGGCTTGTTACCCATGGTTGAATTGAACCAGAAAATAGTTCGCTGAGAGACACGGGCGAGGCGCCAGAAGGCCCCATGATTTGCTCATGGGGCCTTTCATTTTATTATTTATGCGTAATAATGGTCCACTCTATTGGAATATATGTTACAACTTCAAAACAACTGAAGTTACTTCGTCACATTCTCCTGATGGTTTAAGCATGTACACTCCCGGGGGAACCTCAATCCCCGCAGAATCATCACCATTCCAGGTAGCACTTCCCTGTTCGTCAACAGGAATTAGTGTGACCTCGCGTCCAGAAAGGTCAAACACCCGGATGGATGTTATGCTTGCATCAGACATCTCCTGAACGGAAATACTGAGACTGCTTCTGAACGGATTTGAACTCAAGATGGGAAGAGGAGCTGCTTCTTCCTGCTCACCAATCCCCAACTGGATGGTATTGTTCAGATAGACATAGACTGAATCTTCATCAAAAGGAGAAAAATTGTAGTTAAGCCTCACAAGATCCGGATCACCGTCATTATCAAAATCAGCAACACCCAACTGACCATGACTGGGATAGTTAGAATAGATGCCACCACCAAAAGTACCATCACCCCAACCTTTGTATATCTTAATCGAGGTAAAAGACCCGGCCAGATCAAGATGACCGTCAAGATCGAAATCCTCAGCCACTGCCCATGCCAATGTATTAGCTAACGAGTCAGATGTTGAGAATACACCACTTCCATCATTTATAAGAACTAGATCCTCAGCCCAGCCAATTCCGCTGGTAGCTACAAGATCAAGGTAACCGTCCTCATTGTAGTCACCTTCTTCTATTGTCGCCCAGTCCGCACAATTCTCATAGGATGAAGCGTTATAGTAAACCTGTTGAAGGGTACCATTTCCATTCCCGAGCATTATCCCGAGCCTGTAACCTCCAACAGTAATAAATGCCACATCTGCAAATCCATCACCGTTCAGATCCCCCGGGACGAAAACGAGATGAGCAATACCCCAGTAATCTACTTCATAACTGGAGCCGGTAATAAAGGATCCTTCCCCATCACATAGGTGAACCTTGATCCAGAGATTGTGAGGTAGAAGCAAATCAGAATATCCGTCTCCATCCAGATCACCAGTATTCACGGAGTCATAGTCATCTGTGAGTACGCTTGTCTGCTGGAATCCTCCAGCCCCATCTCCAAGATAGATATACACCATGTCTCTGTATGTACCTTTACCGACGACCAGATCGGGATAAGCATCTGAATTCAGCTGACAGACTGAAATCGTACCAATGTCGAACGGAATAGTTTGTTGAACAAGGGAAAAAGTTCCGTCACCTGCCCCAAGAAAGATATTGAGCATTGATGGTGCACACGAGGTCACCAGAAAATCTTCATTCCCATCGCAATTAAAATCAGCAGTCTCGCACAAAATCGGAACATCCAGAGCAAACACATAGGATGGTTCATCGAACAAAGGATTGGCTGCTGAAACCGATGAAAGCAGCAACAATGTCATAACGATGAAGGAAAATGCTCCGATGCCTGTACTCCTTGCCGTGCTCATAATACCACAACCTTCCTGATCATTGTAACTTCGTCTGCAATTTTGATATGAACAAGATAAACTCCTGATGGAATATTGCCACCTTCATCACCTGAGAAAAGATCAATTCTGTGGGTTCCGGGAATAAGTAATTCGGTCATGCTGCTTGATTGAAGTCTTCCATCAAGCGAGTATAAAGCAAAGCTGATTCCCGTTGTGTATCCATCAGGAACAACTACTGTTGCACTTATCATATCCGAAGGACTTTGGAGTGAAACTGAGAAGTCTGAAAACGAACCTGTCGCTTCAGTCTCAACAGAATGTGAGTTGTTCGCTTCATTAACCTCAGGGAAGCTGCTGTAGGGATCTACAACCACCGTCAGAATATCTGAGGTGACGGATTCCCTGAGAAGAACTGTTACTTCATGCAATCCATCCACTAGAGGAATTCTTCCTGCTCCTACAATATCTCTTCCAGAAAATACTGCAACCGGTATTTCTCTCTCCGGTGTGATTACTGCGAGTGAATTCTCACTCATCAAGCTGGAACTGAGTCCAAGGTGCATAGCCTGTGGTGCATTCGTCAAGCTCCCAGCAGTGAAGCAGTCCGTCGCTGGTTCCAAATACAATTTCAACCTTACTGTCTCCATCAAGTTGCATTGATGACTCCAAGTTCAGAATCCAGCCTTTCAGCAAGGTAAACCTTCAGTAATGATTGATACGGAATATCCTTCTTGTTAGCCAGGAGCTTCAGCTCTTCGATCATGGACTCCGGCAATCTGAGGGAAATTGTTTTTGTTGAAGGCTTGAGTTTTGACAGGATTACTCGTTCTGCACTCTTCCAGTCCAGATAGTCTGCTGAATCGTGGGTCTGCCAGAACTGTCGTTCCTCTTCTTCTGTCTTAAAGCTGGGTATTTCTTTCTTCATTATTGAAACCTTCGTTCCTCTGTTTGTGTCATGTCCCTTGCCGATATGATTCTGATCAGCTGGCTTCTAACCCTACAACGAGACTTGCCCCTCTCCGCTTAGCAGTTTGATCTTTTTTCGCCGATGAGATAAGTAGGCTCTATGATTTCGAAGTTGTACAGAAGCCACATGGCTTATCAAACTATCAAGGGTGTGTTTTTTCATTGGCAACAGTATTTTAAGAAGAACCTTAAGCTGTGACAGTGTAATAGAAGGTGATTTTTTTCCCCAGCCTGATTTTCAGGTGCCAAAGAAAGAAATGTGCAAGCATGCACGTTAAGATATGATGAT
>JAGLOJ010000175.1 GCA_023139045.1 Candidatus Sabulitectum sp. | reverse complement strand
TTTGGTGTTCGCATATTTTAACGCTCTAAATCAGCAGACTGCAATAACTTGAGTGCCGGTACAGGAGCCGCAGTTCTGTTGAATTTAGTTGTTATAGTTTTGTATTGCCTCAAATGCATTTGCTTTACCTTCGTTTATGCAGAATTCGCAGCCAATTATAAATACTAAAGGCATTAATCTATACTAAACATCGCATACTTATCCGCGTTTTTAACCATACTTGCCGTTGGTCGATTTGGGAGTAACTCAATACTGTCACCGTGGTTGATCACAGATATTGGTTTATTGGTCGGATACATAACATCTGTGACTATCGCGTAAGCGTCAGTTAGAAGTGCAAATACCCATGCGAGTCTTGGACTCCAAAACTGAGGACGACGTAATCGAACATAGTTTGCACCGCCTTTCTTTAACATGTGTTCATCGCACAGTTTTGGGTTAAAATGTGTATAGTTGCTTAGTTGCCCATACAAGTATCCTATCCATGGGATGACGGTTTTTAGATTAGAAATACACTTTGTTGGATTGATTTTCTCAACAATGTCATCACAAGAGTTTTGAGCCACAAACACATACGCAATTTGTTCGAGTATTAAACGAGAAACGGTGAATCCCTCATAGCCGTATCCAAAACGCGTTAGAAGGGTGAGTACGCTAAAACTACTTTGCATCCGAAATAGAGCAGCAGATGCCAATAATTTAGCGTGAGAGGTGGTTACTTTAGGAGGGTCTGTCCATCCATTTATTAAATACCATATATGCGCATAGGCAGGATGTACAATTTGGTCGACATGTATCTGAAGTTCTGTTCTATCTTCCGAATCGAAATTCCAAGATTTTCTATACTTCTGTAAAACGCAATCAATGCTCTTATCGCCCCCTCCATATGATTTCCATGCTGCAAACATTCGAGCTTGAAGCTCTTTATCTGTTTGGAGAGGAACGGCAAAAAGAAAATCATCATCACCTATGAAATGCAGGTGAGAAAAAAAATGATCAATCATATCCATATATATTCTCTTTTCGATGTACGACTAAAGAAACTGAGATCTGAATTTTTACTATAACGCCTGGGCTCAGCAGATTGCAAAGACCTATTACTCACTTCGTGACGCAATACTGCTGCAGCCCATTGTTCCCGGAATTATTTCTTATTTCCTTAGTATCCATCACTTACCATGACAATAATAGTACTCTGTGGAATGAATCACAAGAGGTTTTTTGCTCGGATTATTCTCCGGAATATTTGTTCGGAATCTCAGCTCGCAGGAGTAATTATCTTCATCGCTGGGAATAGGCCACCCTGTTTAGTAATTGTCGTCCACTATTCTTTTTGCTTGGATCGGGGAACAACCTGAGCCCTGCGTTAGCAATTACCAGAGCATTTGTCCGGTTTGCCCGGATTGTCCGGAATCTCAGCTCGCAGGAGTAATTATCTTCACTGCTGGGAATAAGCCACTTTGTTCAGTAATTGTCGTCCACTGTTCATTTTGCCTGGATTGAGAACTAACCGAGGTTTTGCGACAGCATCACAAGAGCATTTTTTCAGATTATTCAGAGGATTATCAGAATCTGCAAATGTCTCGGGAAC
>JAGLOJ010000174.1 GCA_023139045.1 Candidatus Sabulitectum sp. | reverse complement strand
GTTAGATTTTAAGTTACTTGGAAGGAATATAACTGCAATAAATCCCTTGCCCTTTCATTCCTCCATGCTTTCACTCTTCGTTGTAGAGTTCTCAGCTGTCCACCCTTGTATTGATCAGGGTGTTTTTCCTGTAAGCGGATGAACAACTCTTTGGCATTGTTATCAGGTTTGGCTTCCAGCCACTCCAGTATCTAAGGCAAACCTTTCCCTTTATCCATGAACAGATATTTGCAGTAGCTTTCTTTCTTCTTTCCTGTGGGGAGCCGGTTGCATACTGTGCGGACTGGATGAAGCGTAGTGATTTTATAAACAGAGAATTGCTCTCCTCTCAACGAATAAGCGAATTGCTTCAGAACATCACAGATGAAGAACGACAGCGTTTTTTCAAAGCCTGGAGTGCTTACCGAAGCGATCGCGAATACCTTGCTCTGGATATAACAAGCATATCTTCATGGTCTAAGCTTATTGATGATGTTGAATGGGGCTACAACAGAGATGGAGACAAGCTTGCGCAGATTAATCTCTGTATGCTTCTCGGGTATCAATCACGCCTGCCGGTAAGGATGACCGTGTACAATGGAAGCATTAATGATGTAAGTACGCTGGAGACCACTATTGCACAGATGGCTCCTGATGAGCTTAAACAGGTGATGCTCGTTATGGATAAAGGATTCTCAAGCAGAAAGAATATCAACATGCTTCTTGAGAGAAAGGGTGTACGGTTCCTCCTGGCGCTTCCACTCACGCTTGGATTTACAAAAAAGATGATTAAGTCCGAGTGCAAGGATATCGACAGTATTCAAAACACAATTGTCTGCAGAGCAGATACCCTTCGTGGAGTATCTCTTGAGCGTTCCTGGAGTAAGGAACACAACCTCTTTGTACATGTCTTTTACAACGATCTGAAAGCTAGAGCTGTTAAGAATCGACTTTACGGCACAGTCAGACGGCTTGTAGAAGAGGCTCAGATAAATCCTGACAATGGTAAATTGAAGAATGAGTTTGAGCACTACCTGATTATTTGCAAGTCAGCAAAGCACGAAAGCGGCTACACAATAAACATCCGTGAGGCAGCAGAAGCCATCAGGATTTACAGAGACAAGGATGTTGTTGAGAAGGGTTTCCTGCGCCTGAAACACAGCCTTGGGCTGGGACGCCTGCGTGTTCATTCTCAACAGGCAGTGGAAAGCAAGGTCTTTGTAGGATTTATTGTACTTATTCTCAGTTCCCACATTCATCGGATAATGCTGAAGAATGATTTGTACAAGACAATGACTATGAAGGATCTGATCAAGACAATGGAGAAGCTGAGGACACAGGTGATAGATGGTCGACGGATACTGTTCCCACTGACTAGCGACAGAAAGAAATCTACAAGGCATTTGCTGTGCCAATGCCGGTGTAGGTATGATATGACGGGAATTTAGGTTGGAATCAAACGACTGTTCAGAGTGTTTGACAATTCTTTACTTGCTACTTATTTTAGCTATGGGTCTAAAGTAAAATAGTAGGTTGGGTAATTCAATGATTGAAACAAGCGCATGAAAAGAAAACTCCAGGGGCATTACATTGCAACAAGTAGGGTTGGTGAAGAAGTACAGGCATTTGTGCCAGCACCGCTTCCGCCTTTTCCTGCCCTGGAATGGTCCGCCCGATTACATGAAAAATTTGATAAGGCATTGCTGGCTCTGGGACGGCTGGACAGTGTATCAGTCCTTCTGCCGGATACCTCTCTCTTCTTATACATGTATGTTCGCAAGGAGGCCGTTCTTTCTTCTATGATTGAGGGTACACAGTCTTCATTATCAGATCTGCTTCTTTATGAATTAGAGCATCAGCCGGGAGTTCCTCTTGATGATGTTATAGAAGTCAGCAACTATGTAGCCGCTCTCAACTACGGTATTGATCGTCTAAATGAGGGTTTTCCTCTCTCTCTGAGGTTATTCAAAGAAATTCATGGTGTACTGATGTCAGGGGGTAGAGGCGGAAACTGTGATTCAGGTCAATTCCGCAGAACACAGAACTGGATTGGAGGAACTCGGCCCGGCACTGCCGCTTTTGTACCCCCACCACCTGAATTGCTGCAGGAGTGTATGGGTAAGCTTGAACTGTTTCTGCATGACAGAACACCGGTTTTATTAAAAGCTGCTCTTGCTCATGTTCAATTTGAAACAATACATCCATTCCTTTATGACAACGGGCGCCTGGGGCGTTTGATCATCACGCTAATCCTTTGCTCAGAGAAAGTACTCAAAGAGCCGATGCTCTATCTCAGCCTCTATTTTAAAACTCATCGTCAGAGGTACTACAAGCTTCTTAATGAGATTCGTCTAACCGGTGACTGGGAAAAATGGCTGGAATATTTTGCAGACGCAGTAATAGATACTGCAACTCAAGCAGTGGATACGGCTCAAAAGTTGATGAAATTGTCATCAGTGGATGGTGAAAGAATAAACAGATTAAAACGAATCTCCGGGTCAGCCAGCTTGATCCACAAAGCTGCTCTGGAACGTCCTATGGCTACTCCAAAGTGGATTCAGGAAAAGACTCAGCTTTCTCAAGCAACAGTTAACTCGTGCTTGAGGGAGCTGCAGAGGATTGGTATCTTGAAAGAAGTGACAGGGCAGAAACGAAACCGGATTTACTCATATACGGAATACATCCGGATATTGAACCGGGGAACCGAGTTACCGGATTAAGTTTTCAACTGCACCAAACAGGGACGAGATCAGAAGAGCCAGGACACCGTCTAAGGCTGCAAGGCGAAGAAGAGATCGAAAAAAGAAATTGCGCAGAGACTGGGAATCAGTTAAAGTGCAAATAATGCGAGAAGCGATTAAAGAATAATTCACACAGCATCCGAATCTATGTGAGCTTATTGTGTCTACTGATGAAGCTATACTCACAGAACACACAGATAATGATAATTACTGGGGTGACGGTGGAGATAGAAAGGGCAGGAACATGCTGCTCATGGAGCTGAGATCTGAATTGCAGGAAATCTTTTGAAAATGCATAACCTTCTGTATATAATTGTGATTGCTTTTACTGATCCGGAATCTATGAATCGTACAGTATTCTCAGGTATAGGAAAGTGATTGACAGAATTTCTTTTTGTTATAATAGGGCTTTAAGGACTGGAAAGAAATGCTGAAGAAAGACTTTGTTCCAAACAAATTGCTACCATGGATAGAGGCAAGGAAAAAGTACCATTTGTCTCATGCCCAGATTCAGATGGCTCGTGAACTGGGATTGAATCCTAAAAAGCTTGGTGGTATAGCGGGGAAACGGGAGCAGTGGCACATTCCTCTACCAAACTACATCGAAGAGCTTTATGAAAAACACTTCAAGAATAAGAAACCAGATGATATTCGGTCAATAGAGGTTAGAGAAGCTGAAAAGCGAAAGAGGAAAGCATTAAGAAAAACGAATCGGATAGAAGTCGAAGAGAACTTGGAGTGCTGATTTAAGAAAGGCTGGATTGTTTGAATGGTTACTGATCCAAAGGCATTTTTTCGATTTGCCGCAAAGTACTATTCTATTCTATCAGACCTGTATTACTGTGAAGATGGCTTAACAGATGGTGAACTGATTGATCTTATAGGTAGACATCTAGCTGATGACGATCCATCAGGTCTTCATGTTATGGACAGATTGCAGCAGTTATGGATCATTGAAGAGGTACCCGGTGAATCATCACGCTGGGAGGTAACACACCCAGTCAGAGCTTTGCTGCGCTTCCTCCTGCGAGAACAGCGACTTACATCGGTAGAGGTGTTGCAAGGGTACTTGAAATCTCTTGAGAACTCAAAGAAGGAAATTGAAAAGGGAATCGCTTCTGGCGAAAGGGAATCCGTTGTCCGATTGATAAATGATGTATCAGAAACGGTGGAACGGTTGAGAGCCGACTCGGCAGATAACTATAGTTCGATTCTGAATACCTGTATGGAAATCAAAGCAAACAAGGAACATCTTCCATCAATCAAGCGATTTGAAATCATTAATCATTTATGGGGGAAGTACATGGTTCCCATGCGTGACCTGATTGATATCGATAAGAGCATGGAGACTCATCTCGACAGTCTGGAGTTTACGCTTGCCGCAGGTATGCTAAGGTTCGGGAATCATCAGGAACTGGTTCGGTTGCTTGGAGGCGCCAGATCAAGGATACTTCGAATGCGCAGACAGGCTGCTGCAGATTTTCACAATGCCCTGCGTGATGTTGAGCCACTTTATGAAACACTGAAAGTTGACAGTGAATTTGCAAGGGGAGCTTCAATCGCCATGCATCGAATGGAGAAAAAGGGTCTCAGCAGCCTTGAACTGGATCAGAAATTACCCTTCACTTACTGGCGAACAGAGGGGTTGCTTTCAGATAGCGGTATTTCCGTACTACTCAGAGAACTGAAGGGATATGCTCCTGAAAAGGCAGCAGTTGTGACTACTCCTCATGATATGATTACCAGCTATTACATTACTCCTGGAGAAGTGCTGAATTCTCTTCGAGATTCCCTTCCTGTGAGTGATTTGTTGCAATGGTTGAATGAGTACTGTGAAAAAGGCACTTCTGCTGATATACTCAGGCTCTATGGGGTTGTTTACGGTACACCTCCTGGCACTCTTCAGTATGGCTCCGCTTCCCGGAGATATTATATCAAAGGAACTGAAATGCAGGCTTACCCGATATCACTGGTGCACCATGAACTGGAATGAGTTACCCATGATCAGAGAGGCGTTTGAAAAGCTGAGAAGCGGTTGTCATCTTTCAATAGAGGATGGCGAGTGCTATAGAGCACTGGCAGACAATGAAAAAGACTTTACTTCCCTTTTTGCTTCACTGGGCTTCGCTCTGATAAATCATCGACGGGGGTTTTTCTATTTCAAAGGGGGCAGCGGGTACAGTTCATTCGGCTCTAAGGTTGCTGTTTTCTTTTTTATACTTGTGGAATGGATATCTGACAGCGGGGGACAAGTTGAGGAGTATCTTTTTAATCGTCTGACAATGACAAGTGATCTGCCTCACTTAAAGAGAGACCGTTACAAACAGTACATGGCAGATGCCGGAATAGAGACTGAAGATTCACTCGGGAATCTGTTGAAGCGAATGGAAAGACTCGGATTTATCCGTTTCCAGAGTGAAGGGATTTTCAGGTTCAAGAACCCTTCGTATCGATTGCTTGACCTTTGTTCAGAGATTATTGAGGAGGAAGAGGGAAAAACTGCGATTACTATGAATGTCGCGAACGGTACTACAGGCTCGTGAATGCATCAAGCAGGCCTGTGAGATTGGTGTTAGTTAACTCCGGCAAGTTTGACTATGCTGAGGTTGATCTGAGTGTTCCTATGCATCTTGTGGGTCAGAATAACGCAGGTAAGACTACTCTGATATCAACACTTCAATTCCTGTTTATTGACAAAAAAAACCAAATGCACTTTTCCCGTAATATGGACGAAACCAGGCGATACTATTTTCCCGGATCAGACAGCTATGTTCTTTTTGAGTGTCTGACCCCAACTGGGTATATGGTTATGGGAACCAGAGGGTTAGGGCCTTTGAAAGGCTATGACTTCTGCCGGTTCATTTATCGTGGAGAATACTTCAGGAGTGATTACATAAATGAAAATGGTTCAATACGGAACTATTCAGATATTGTAAAATCTTTCGCACTGCGAGGCTATACAGAACTCAATTCTTCCCAGTTGCAAAGTGCCCTTACCGGTATTGGATCAGTGGGAATGCCCGTTCTGGGGTTAGTACCCGTAAAAAATCGCGATGGTTATTCTAAATTCAAGACCATATTCAGAAACCTTCTTCGTTTGTCGCATCTGAGCCAGCAGGAGCTGAAGGGCTTTCTGGTTGATGTTAACAGAAGTGAACTTAGACTTACAGAAATTGACCTTGCTGGTGACTATTCAGTTCAGTATCAGGCGGTAGAGAAACGAGTGCATGAACTAGTGCTGCGTCTCATATATTTC
>JAGLOJ010000173.1 GCA_023139045.1 Candidatus Sabulitectum sp. | reverse complement strand
CAGCAGCCGGTGTCAGTCAATCGACGGTCTGATCATACTGATATCCGCGGGTTGATTACCGCATTTCATTTATTCGTCTGGGGTTACCTCACTCTTTTGCCGTGCATACAGATGTTTCTGCGCACAAAGTTCGACCGAGGGTTTCCCGTACCTGATGATTACACCTGCTGCTGATCCGTTCATTATACACTCTGCCCTATTGCCCAAATAAAGCCTGCAAGTTCTCTTGCTACGGCTACGCATACTTTGTTCTTCGGCTTACCACTCATTAGTAACTTCATGTACTTGCGGTGCAGTCTTTCCTGCGCCTTCCAGCCGATATCTTGAATTTTCTTCGGCAGTTCTTTATTCCTGAATGCGATTGCTCTGGATCTGCGGGGTTGGTGTCTGTAATGCCACGCTGCTTCAACAAGTAGTCTCCTTACTGTGACGTTACCGCAGCGGGTTATTGAGCCTCGCCTTTCCTTCTGACCGGAAGAGTATTCAGCAGGTACAAGACCAACATAGGACATGAATTTTCCTGCTGTGGCAAACCTTCTCAGATCACCCACTTCGGCTGCTATTGCCACCGCTGAAATGAAGGCAATACCTCTTAAGCTCTGTAGGGATTCAACCAGCCTGCTCTGTTTCCAGTGTCTGCTGTAAAGCTTGAGATTCTCTTCAACATTGATAATTCTTTCGTCAAGCAACTCTACCTGCCTCAAATAATCGGCAACGGTTACATTGTCCCCTTCCTCTGAAAACTTCTGAAAGCGGATCCATCTAATGTGATGAACAATCCAGCGGGTTTTCCGGTATGCACGGCCTTTGCGAAGAAGAAACTGATTCAGTTGCTGTCTTGCCTTTTGCCGAGCAATCCTCGCATCCTCTCTAAGCCTTACAAGGTTCCTGATACTTTCTGTAGTCTCATCCGGAACCCATACCTCTGTGAGATCTCCCGAACGGAGGTAGTGAGCAAGATTCTCAGCATCAATTCTGTCTGTCTTAACCCTCTTACCGCTCTGTTTCGGAATCATTGAGGGCGCTATCACCTTGCAATCAAATCCTGCTGCTGTTAAGGCACGGTAAACGGTGTAACCGCCAGGACCTGCTTCGTAGCAGCATCTTATACTTTTAGTGGGGCCGAGCTTTCTGATCCGTTTGATAAGCTTGTTATTCTCGCCAGGTATTGATGCGTAAAATCGAGCTGGCTCCCTGCCCTCTTCCGCTACTGCAATCTTGATACTGTCCTTATGGACATCCAGACCGACAAATCTTATTAACACAATGGACCACCCTTCCGGTTGAAGTTTTCTGATAAGGGTAAGGTACCCTAACCAGAGGCGGTGGTCCAACCATTATGTCTTTGGTACACCCTGGTTGACAATCCTCGAACTTCTCTCACTGGTGGGAATCGAATCTACCAAAGCAGCACAGCCCGTCTTGGGTTGCTCCTTCAAATAACCTACTGTTATAGTAGATTATTCAGG
>JAGLOJ010000172.1 GCA_023139045.1 Candidatus Sabulitectum sp. | reverse complement strand
CCTATATGTTTTATGACAGGGCAGAGCTTGGAACTTCATACATGTGCAGAATTCTAACAACAAAACTGAAAAATGTTATGAAGACCAGCATGCTTAAGGCATTTCTTGCAAAAGATTCCGGGGAGCAGAATCTTGAGGGAACGGGATACATCCTTAAACGAATAGAACAGGATGTTGAACTTTTTGCGAAATTTGTTAATAGTGATCTGATTTCGATAATGTATGGTGTTCTAGTGCTGGCAGTTACTATGAAGCTTGTCTACCATTATAATGTTTTATTACTGTTGACCACGCTTGCATCGCTACCGATGCTTTTCGCATCAATGACGATATTCAACAAGAAAGTTGCTGCATCCACTGCTGCAAAGAACGAGGCTATGGCAAAATCCTCAGCTACCCTGTCGGAGTGTATTCTGGGTCATAAGGAAATCAGGGAATACTCTGCTATTCAACTATTTGTTGAAAAATACAGCAGAAAGCTGCAAGTGGAGTTTGCCAGAACACTGAATGCTTTGAGACAGCAGTTTAAGCCGGGCATTATGGGTCAAATGTCAACGCTCATTGGGAAAGCCTCTCTTCTTGGAATAGGAGGGTATGCTCTTATCAGGGGAACCCTTACCTTTGGTGAGTATTTCGCATACAGTATTCTTGTTCAGTATACATACACAGCTGTTGGATACCTCTTTCAGGGAAATATTGCCTATCAGCAGAGTAAGGCGGTTGTGAGAAGAATGTCAGAAATTCTTACAGATTCTGAAGAGAACTATCCTGTTTCTTTACAGTGCAATGAATTAAATATTGCATGCGTTGGAGCCATTGAAAAAATTGAGATCAACAGTCTTTATTTCAGGTACTCTGAGGAGACGGATGATGTTCTGAAGGGAATATCAGCAAAATTCAGGAAAGGAGAAATTGTTGCAGTTGTCGGACCCAGCGGTGCCGGGAAAACAACCTTGATGAGTCTGCTTAAGCGTGAGTACAAACTTCAGCAGGGAGAAATTTTCATCAATGATTTCCCAATTCAGGAGATAGATTGTGATTATTACATATCGAGAACGGCCACAGTGCGACAGACGCCATTTGTTTTCAGTGGAACGATCAGTGAAAACATAAGGATGGGATATGCTGCTTCTGAACAGGATATTCAAGAAGTTGTGGAGCTGGCTCATCTGGAAAACTACATGCACATCGCAGAGAAAGGCATCAATACCGATATCTCTGAGAATGCAGGCAACATCAGCGGTGGGCAGAAACAGAGAATTGCACTGGCTAGAGCGTTTCTGCGAAAACCTGATATTCTCTTTCTTGACGAGATAACCACTGGTATGGATATGATCGCAAGAGATAAAGTGCATGATTCGATATCCAGCATGAAGGATCAGTGCATAATTATCATTATCACCCATTCTGCAGAAACTGTAAAAATAGCAGATCGGATTATTCTTTTGGACCGGGGCCATCTGGTTGCCGAAGGAACGCACTTGGATCTCTATTCTTCCAGCAAGTTGTACAAACGACTTTTTCAGAGTATGGAAAAGGAAATTGTCCCTTCCACCGAAGAGGCAGCAAAACAGAAAGGTCTTTCATAGGAATTTGTGTTTGTTTGCCACGCCCTCATGACAGCAACTGTTTGTCTTTTTTGACGTTGCATGTTCCCGGAACTTCCTGTTCTTTTGGTGGGAAAAGGAATTTTTTAGTATATCTTAGCCTTATTCAACACACCACAGACAAAAAGACAGGGGAATTATGCTTGAGAAACTGAAGAAAATTATCTCAGGGGCAGAAGCCGATTACCTGGATATTCGCTATGAAGTGAAGAAGACAACCACTGTTGCCATGGCGGGTCGGGAGCTGAAGAAAGCTGGCTCTAACAGCACCGATGGTTTTGTGGTAAGAGCCCTGAAGGATGGGGGATTCTCCTCTGTCACAGTTACCAGAGAAGATGATGTTCCGGAGGCTGTAAAGCTTGTTGTTCAGGGAGCTTCTGCAATGGCAGGCGGGGGTAAAACTGTCACTCTGGCGGATGTTGAGCCGGTGCAGGATCATGTGGAACCCGATTTAAACGGTGATCCAGCCCTGGTTCCCCTGGAAGAAAAAATAGCACTTGTGCGGAAGTACAACGACATAATGCTTAACCAGCCTGAGATCGCCAATACTAATATTGCATACAAAGAGGTTGATCGGGAAAAGTTTTTTGTTTCCAGCCAGGGTACTGCTATTCGCGAGCGTGTGTGTACAGTAAGTATCAGCGGAGAAGTTGTTGCTCGAAGAGATGGCCTGACACAGAATATCCGAGCATCTGTTGGAGGCGCCAATGGTATGGCAGCTCTAATGAACCGTGATGATGTGTTTTTAAAAAGAGCAGAGCTGGCGAAGGAACTTCTCGATGCTGATCCGGTAAAGGGCGGCACTTATGATGTGGTAATCAACCCCAGTCTTACCGGTGTTTTTATTCATGAGGCATTCGGTCACTTCAGCGAGGCTGATATTATTGAAGATAACCCCCCCTTGAGAGAAAAGATGGCAATGGGAGGGCAAATTGGAAGTGATGTGGTGACCATCATTGCCGATACCCTTATTCCCAATCAGGTCGGTTTTTACAAGTACGATGATGAGGGTGTTCCTGTAAAAACAATCCCTCTGATGGAGAAGGGTGTTCTTACCGGCCGGCTTCACTCAAGAAGAACCGCATCAGAATTTAATGAACCGGTGACCGGGCACTGCGTAGCGCAGGATCACGGGTTTGAACCGATAGTCAGAATGGGAACCATCTATCTGGAAAAAGGTGAGATGTCCCGGAAGGAACTGTTGAAGCAGATGGGTGACGGTCTCTATCTGTGTGATGGCAAGGGCGGTCAGACGTCCGGTGAGAACTTTACCTTCGGTGCCCAGTACGGCTATCTGGTGAAAAATGGTGAAATTCAGAAAATGGTTCGCGACATCAATATCATGGGTAATCTCTTTACCACAATGAAGAACATCGAAGCTATGGATGACCATATGAAACTCAGCGAAAGCGGTGGATGCGGCAAGGGTCAGTTGAACATCAAAAGCGGCTACGGAGGCCCCAGTGTTCTTATCCGATCCATGGTTGTAGGGGGTGTATAATGGAAAAACTTCTTAAGATCGCTGCGGCAAAGGGATGCAAAGCAGAAGTATTCAGCACAAGAGAAAAATCTCTGAGCATGAGCAAAGTAAATGGGGCAGTGAGCGATGTTTCCGCTTCCATTCAGTCCGGTGTATCTCTTCGGATTCTCAAGGACGGCAAGCTGGGCTTTGCCTACACCAAAAACCTTATTGACAGAGAAGAACTGGTAGCAAACGCTCTTGCATCTCTTGATGCCGGTGTTGAAGCTCTTTACAATTTCCCCGATTCTGGCTCGATTTCATTCTCTGAAGATTATGATGAAGCGGTGGAAGAAATGAGTTTTCCGGAAATAAGAAAAAATCTCGAACAGATTGAATCTCTTTACGGAGAAATGAAAGAGGGTATTTTTCAGGCCTCCGCCGGTTGTGAAACCTCAGAGACCAGAATCATCAATACTTCCGGTTCGGATCTTTTTGAAAAAAGTTCTTCCGTTTACGGTGTGGGCTCAATGATTTATCCCGGAACAAGTTCCGGAATTAGAAACATCTTCCTTGGAAAATCCGATGCAGAGCCCTGTGTTTCGGATGTGAAGAGAACAATTGATTTTTTCCACAGTTCTCTCCCTGAAATTGAAATCGGTGACAGCAGAATGAAGGTAATGTTCGCACCCGATTCAATGTACGCTCTAACCTGGAGACTGGGAACAGCCTCTTCTGCAAAATCTTTCTACGAGAAAGTCTCTCCTTTACTGAATAAGGTTAATGAACAGGTGATTTCTCCTCTTCTTTCTCTTGTCAGCGATCCGACGGAGGGCAGAACCGGCAGAAGACTTTTTGATGACGAAGGAATAAAGACGGCCCGGATACC
This sequence comes from Candidatus Sabulitectum sp., assembly GCA_023139045.1. Lineage (GTDB taxonomy): Bacteria > Fermentibacterota > Fermentibacteria > Fermentibacterales > JCC-6 > Sabulitectum. Next base: position 7,375 of record JAGLOJ010000172.1, on the reverse strand, counting down.
GGTATTTGAGAATGGTGTTTTCAAGGCCGTTTACAACAATCTGGATTACGCTTCCAAGATGAACACTAAACCAGTTGGAACCGGTTTTCGCGGTGGAATGTGGGGTGGTGACAGAGTTTCAATGAGCCCTGCTCCCAGCCTTTCCCATGCTACCTTTGCCCTGGGAGGCAAATCATTCGAAGAAATGCTTGCAATGATGGACCGTGGCGTGATTATTTACGGCGCTCTTGGCGCCCATTCCGGTAACATTCTGAATGGCGATCTTTCCATTGGTCTGAATCCCGGACTGTATGTTGAAAACGGTAAAGTTACAGGCAGGGTAAAAGATGCAATGATGGCCGGTAACATCTACGAGATGCTCTCAAAAGCTATTGCTGTTGAAAACGCTCCTCACTACACCGACAGCATGTACGACAACCCCGCAATCCTTCTCGACGATATCAGTGTAGTCGGTTCATAGAACTTTCTATACGACTTGTCTTAGCGTCAGAATGGTGTGTCATTCTGACGCTTCTCTGTTTTTTACCCGGAATTTCCGGAAGGGACTGCCCTTTCTCAAATTTCCTATCCGAAAGACGTACAGCGAATTAGCTCCTAATTGCTCTGTTCTGGCAAGATCTATGCGTAAGGATACAGTGCAAAGACAACCCCTGAAAAGGGAAGAGAGGAGAAAGAAAATGGTATACAGAAAGAAGATGATGCCTTACGATATGGCCAGGTCAATGGGAAGACTGGTTGATGGTCTCTGGCCTGAGAACGGCGAAGATTCCAATCTGCAGTGGGCTCCAGCCGTCGATATCTGCGAGAAAGCCGACTCCATTCAGTTCAAGGTGGAACTGCCCGGTATTCCCCGGGAAGACATCGAGATTGAGGTTTCCAACGGTGTTCTCACAATTCGCGGAGAAAAGAAGACTGTTGATGAAGAAAAGGGAGACACCTGGCACAGAAGAGAATTCCGGTATGGATCCTTTGTGCGCAGCTTCACCCTTCCATCAGACATGAAGTCTGACGAGGCTGAAGCCTCTTTTAAAGATGGCGTTCTTTCAATCACAATCCCCAAGGAAGAGAAGGCTCTTCACAGAAGGATTGAAATAAAGGGCTAATTGATTTAATCATCAAAAAAAGGGGTGTGACGAAAGTCATGCCTCTTTTGCTATATTGGCTCTGGAAATGTGTCCGCACATTAAATGATGTATCTTGCTTGCAGCATTCAATACATGACACAACACCGGCAACTCTCTATTATGAGGAGTTCTTATGAGTTTTTCAGAACTGACAGAAAAGACAAGAAGTTATAGAAGGTTCCAGGAGGAAAAACCAATCCATTCTGAACTGCTTAGAGAAATCATAGGCACAGCAGGTATCGCTCCTTGCGCATCCAATCTGCAAAGACTCAGGTTCAGCATCATCACTGATGAAAAGGAGAGAAGGATTCTCTTTTCAGGAATTGGCTGGGCAGGTTACCTCACCGACTGGGCCGGACCTGAACCAGGAAAAAGACCTTCTGCCTACATTGTTATTCATGCACCGGAGGAGGAAAATTTCTTTACCGGAATAGATGTGGGAATTGCAGCGTCTTACATTGTTCTTTCAGCATCTGAGGCAGGAATTGGCAGTTGCATGCTGCTTAATTTTAAAAAAGGATCGGTGGATAGCGTTGCTCCGGCAGAAGGGTATGCTGCAAAACTTGTGATAGCTCTCGGATACCCGGGTGAGACAGTTTTACTTGAAAAAAACAGTGAAAAAATTAGATACTGGCGTGACGGGAAGGGCGTGCATCATGTGCCCAAGCTCTCGCTGGAAACACTTGTTCTGAAAGGATGATAATGGGCCAGGCAGAAAAATTCTCAGAAAGAAGAGCCAGACTTATAGAATTAATGGAAGGCGACTACTGCATAGTCATCAAGGCTTCATCCTCCAAACCCACCAGCGCTGACGGAATGTATCCATACACACCTTCAAGAAATTTGTACTATCTGACTGGAATTGATCAGGAGAATTCATGTCTGATGATGTGGAGGCTTACGGGTCGTGAGGCAAAGGAATGCCTGTACATTTCTCCCTATGACGAAGCATTTGCAAAGTGGTACGGAACAGTGCTTACCAAGGAGCAGGCGAAAGAAAACAGTGGTATAGAAGACATTCGTTTTACCGGAGGTGAAGATAAATTTCTAGACAAGCTGGTCTCAAGGGAAAGGCTTGGAAAATTCTACTTCGACTGGCACAACTGTGGTGTGAATGGTACTCCCGGCAAAAGACTTCAGTATGTGAACAACTTTAGATCGGTTTACCCGGGAGAGAGCATTCAGAGTATTTCTGACAAAATATTCAGCCTTCGCATGATCAAGGATGAAGCTGAACTTGAAACCATGCGGGAAGCCATTCAGCTCACAAGAAAAGGCTTCGAGGCAGCCGCAAAAAAACTGGCCCCCGGTATGAACGAGAGAGAATTCGAGGCAGAGCTTCTCTATGAGTGGGCTAAAGAGGGGGAAAAGGCTTCCGCATTTTCCGCTATCGTTGCCGGGGGCAGCAGAGCCACCTGCCTGCACTATGTGAGCAACGACACCGATCTGTCTGACGGAGAACTGCTTCTTGTTGACCACGGAGCAATGAAGAATCTCTACTGTGCAGACATAACCCGAACCATTCCTGTGAATGGCAAATACACTGCAAGGCAAAGGGAACTCATGGAAATGGTTCTTGAGATTCAGGCGAAAGCCATCGAACTTCTCCGTCCCGGAAAGCTTCACAGGGAGTGGAATGACGAGGTTCTTGAAGCCTACAAGGAGATAATGCTGTCTCGGGGAGAGATCAAGGAACCTGAGGGAATTTCCAATTTCTATTACCATGGCATCGGTCACCACATTGGCCTTGATACCCATGATGAGAATGTTTCCAGTCTTCCAATTGCTCCCGGAATGGTTTTCACCGTTGAACCGGGTTTCTACAGTGCTGAAGAAGGCATCGGAATAAGGATAGAAGACAATGTTCTTGTAGGCGAAACAGAAAACACGATTCTTTCAGCGGGTTTCCCCAAAACGCCTGACGAGATCGAAGCACTGATGGCGAACAAGTGAATCTGAACGAAAAATACATGAGAATGGCCCTGGAGGAGGCGGACAAAGCCCTCTCCAGGGGTGAAGTTCCTGTTGGTGCTGTTCTCGTAGCAGGTAATGGTGAAGTTTTCAGAGATTCAAACAGAACTGCTGAATTTCATCTGCCCCAGTCGCATGCAGAATGTCTGGTAATCAATGCCGCCTGCAAGGCTCGGGGAGACTGGAGGCTTGAGGGTTGCACCCTTTACGCTACTCTGGAACCGTGTGTTATGTGTGCAGGGCTTATTCTTGTTTCCCGGATACCGCAGGTTGTTTACGGAGCATGGGACAAACGGTTCGGTGCATTCGGATCGGTAACAGATCTGCTCGAAATGCGACACTTGAACCACTACCCTGAAGTACAGGGCGGAGTTCTTGCAGAGGAATCAGCTGGAATGCTGAAGGAATTTTTCAGGAACAGACGCAGAAAGATGGAGAAATGAAATTCAATACCATGTATGTATCAAAGTGGGCTGACGGTGATCCGGATGACGTAACAGTAATCGAAACACCCACTTATACCCTGCATTCCATGACTGCAGGCGATTCCTGTGATAGAATTGCTGTAATCGGAACGTACTGCAGAGCAAACGATATTCATTCCATTGTTCTTTGTCCGGGTTTCACCCATTCCATGGTCGCACAGGTTACAGAAGAGGTCGGTAATAATGTTGCTGTCGCTGTGTCCCGTTCTGATGGCCCCGGTTCAGCAATTTCAACCGGTGTACGAAGTGAAGCAAAGAGAGATTTGGAGCTGAAACAATGAAGACCATAGTCTTTCTCATCACTGTTGGAGTTGGGATTGGATTCTCTCAGGACCCTCCCGGTCAGCCCTATGCATCATACTGGTTCCCGAATGAACTTCTTGCATGGTCTGCAGCAACAGATCCTGACGCGCCCTACAACAGAAGCGGTATAGAACTTTCCACGAGAACTTATGCTGATACGCAGTGCAACATTCATGCAACTACCGATCAGGGTGGTGTTGGAGTTCTCAGCATCATGAATCCCTCTACCAGCAATAATCCCTCCCAGGGCGGTACGGGTATTGATGTTTATGCATTCAACTACTGGCAGTACGTGGATCATCTCACATTCTGGGGCGGCAGTTCCGGAGAAGGGCTGATACTTGCTCCCAATCCCGGTGTGATTGATGCTGGTCACCGGAACGGTGTGCCTGTTTATGGAACGATCTTCCTTCCTCCGGTAGCATACGGCGGACAGATACAGTGGGTATGGGATCTTGTTCAGAAGAGTGGGTCAACTTTTCCCGTTGCAGACAAGCTTATCGAAATGACAGAGTATTTCGGCTTTGACGGCTGGTTCATTAATCAGGAGACAGCTGGAGGCAACGCACAACTGGCTCAGGATTTGCGCGACTTCATGCTCTACATCCAGAACAATTCCGACCTCGAGATTCAGTGGTACGACTCCATGGTGGAATCAGGGGGTATCATCTGGCAGAATGCTTTAAATACAAACAATGACTGGTTTTTTCAGCATGAAGGAAATCTGATTTCCGATTGGATGTTCCTGAACTTCTGGTGGAATGAAACAGGTCTTCAGAATTCTGCTTCTCTTGCAACATCTCTTGGTAGAAGCCCTTACGAATTGTATGCAGGAATTGATGTTCAGGCGAATGGTTACAACACCGGTGCAGACTGGAATGGTCTTTTCCCCAGTGGTGAAGACCATGTTACATCGGTTGGCCTCTACTGTCCCAACTGGACTTACAGCAATGCCTCCAGCCATCAGGCATTCTATACCCGGGCAAACAGATTCTGGAGCGGAGCGAATCGTGACCCCTCCAATACAGACACCACACATCCATGGAAGGGTCTTGCCTGCTACTTTGCTGCAAGAACTCCTGTTACTTCTTTCCCGTTCGTAACCAATTTCAACACAGGTCAGGGTTATCACTACTCCATTGACGGAGAGGTTCTTTCTGAACTCGACTGGCACAATCGCAGCCAGCAGGATGTGCTTCCCTCCTGGAGATGGATTGCTGAAAGCGGTGGAACCGCCCTCTATCCCGAGATGGACTGGGATCATTCATACTACGGCGGGAACTGCCTTAAGGTTTCGGGTGCCTTGAATACATCAAATGAAACAATGCTCTATCTCTACAAGATGGATGCAGAGATTGCACCGACAGACAGCCTGCACCTGGCATGGTTTGCCGATTCCGCAGGGCAGACCTCAGGCATGCAGGTCGCAATGTCGTTGACTTCCAGTCCGGATTTCTACTATTTTGAAGATGTTGATGATGCCACTCAGGCAGGCTGGAATTTATTCAAGCTGAATATTGGAACCTTTGCAGGCTCAGCCATGGCTGTTGCGGCTATCAGTTTTACATGTTCAACACCTGTGAATGACTACACAGCTTACATAGGAAGACTGGGTGTTGTAAGAGGGTCTGTAGATGTACCGGATGCACCAACCTCGCTGTTTGTGGACGAGTTCAACCAGGTAAATGACACACTTGGAACCATCAGGTTACAGTGGGATCACTCATCGTCTGATGTGTACACCTACAATGTTTACAGGGAGAACATCGATGGCAGCAGAACCTTTCTATGGGCAACTCCCAACAATGCCTGCTTTGTTCCCGAGGTGACAAGACCCATCACTGAAACTGTAACAACCATCATCGTGGAGGCAGTAAGCTCTGAATTTGGCTATTCCTCAACAGCCGGCACCACAATTACCTGGGAAACCACCGGCATTGAGCAGGAACAATCAACAGGTCAGTTTTTTCTAAATGAGCTCTCTTCAAACCCGGTTACAGGAAATACAACTATTGCTTTCAGTCTCCCTCTCACAGGACAAACAACTCTCTGTATCCATGATCTGTCCGGAAGAATTGTTGAAGTAATCCACAAAGGCGAGATGCTTCAGGGCTGTCAGACTGTACTGTGGAACACCGGGCTTCTGCCTGCCGGTCTCTATGTTTACAGACTTGAATGTTCGGAAGGGGCATTATCGAGAAAGTGTATGGTTCTTTAGTGCTTCAACTGGCGGGTAGAAAATTATGAGGATCACCATCAGGAACTGGTAATGTTCTCCACCAAACCCTGACAACCACCTCTCCAATGGTAACGGTGTGGCCGAATTTACTGCATATACTTTGGTCTTCACCGGGAGAAATGGCAGGAAGTGTGGGATGATTCGCGCGGTAATCTTTGATTTCGACGGTACACTTGCTGATTTTATTGAATCAGACATTGCCTCTCTCGGGTACATCTACAGCCTCGCAAATCCGGATTGTGCAGTTGATCAGTTCATAAACGCCGCAGTAGAAGGCATTATGCAATTCCACGATCTGGTTGATCGCGGAGATATTGATTCACTGCTGATGTTTCAATACAGATTATCCTATGCATTTGAGAAAATGGGAATGGATTGGAACAATCGCTTTACTGATCTCTATAAATTGCAATTGCTCAGAGAGACGGAAGCATATCCAGGAGCCTGTGACCTGCTCAACCGCTTGATGAACAAAGTTAAGCTTGGTCTGATCACCAATGCTTATGATGGTGTACTGCAGCGAAAAAGAATTGAAGCATCCGGGCTGACCCGGTTTTTTCATGAGATTCTGATTGCCGGTGAAGTTGGTGTTGCTAAACCGGATCAGAATATCTTTCTGCTTATGTGCAGCAAGCTCAATGTCCCTTCCGAAGAATGCCTTTTCATAGGAGACTCGATTCACTACGATATCACAGGTGCCGGTTCAGCGGGAATGAGAACTGTGTTGTACGGAGCAAATAAATCAGTTTCAGCTGCACCGAATTACAGAGCAAGGGATATTCAGGAGCTGACCCTGCTGGTTGAAAAAATATTGGGAGAGTAATGGAGGGTACAATGAATCCGGATTTCTGGACACGCTTTGACCGTTTGCTGAATACAAGTGAAATTGCTTGTGAATTGTACAATCTGCTGAAATAGAAATTGTCAACAGGTTTCATAATGACAGTGACAGCATGTCGGGGATTGTCGTGCTTAGAGAGAGGGGAAGTTGATGCCGAAGATCAGGGCAGAGCAGGTCGGAGTAGCCTTCGATATGGCAGGATGTCCCAACCGATGCCGGCACTGCTGGCTGGGGTTGGGAAACAATACTTCATTATCGAAACAGGATGTTCGATGGGGAGTTTCTCAATTCCGCGATTTCATAGCATCCGGTAACACATCTATTGGGAATCTTGCAGTTTCAACCCACTTTCGCGAACCGGATTTCAGGGACGATTACAGGGAGTTGTATCCTAAACTCCCGCTGCCCCCTA
>JAGLOJ010000171.1 GCA_023139045.1 Candidatus Sabulitectum sp. | reverse complement strand
GTTTTGTAGTAAACTCACGCTAGCTGGTAGATGCGATGGCAGTAATTTTAAAACAATATGGGAGAATGCTGAGATACTGAATGTTGTCAGAACGGTAATACCGCATTCGGAGGATTGTGATAGTTGTGTATTCTATCATAACTGTAAAGGTGGGTGTATTGCGATAAATAGCGATGCAAAAGAGATAAAAACAGCTAATGATCAGCACATATGTCATTTCACGAGGCTTCATTATTCCAATGTTATTGGCATGCGTATAGAAGAGTGTCAGAAGGGTAAAAACTGATGAAAAGACTGATTGGATTTGTAATTGGGGCTATCCTGGTTTGCTGTGCAGAAAAAGTAGAGACAGAAGGTGATTCAGTTAATCAACTGAACGAAGAGGAATTATCATGGTTGTCCTGGGCAGAGAGTTGCGGGAATCCTCTTGCCAGAGAACTGAACAGGAATCCGATTGTTCTTAAGGAAAGAATAGCATTCGGAGGAGAATCTTCAGAGCTCTTCTATTACCCCGGTGATATCACTGTGTGGGGAGATACAATATGTATTACAGACTTATGCAAACAGAATGTTGTATGCTTCAGCGCAACAGACGGCAGTTTATTCTGGTCATATGGTAATGCAGGTGAAGGACCGAGGGAGTTCAGCTCAATATCGAATATCACTAACAGCGATGACAGGATATTCATAAACAATCAAGGCAACTCAAGAATTGAGGTAGTGAGCAAGAACGGTGAATATATTGGATCGATTTCCGTCGATAATCCATATGACTTAGCAATAATAAATGACACACTTCTTGTTGTAAGTAGCCTTGCTGAAGCAAACATGCTAACACTGTATAGAACGGAAACTCTTGAAGAAGTAGAGTCCTTTGGTTCGTGGGATGCAGGGCCTTTGGGAAATGTTACTTATTCAAACATGAATTTGCTGACTACCGAGTTGCCTGGTTCTCGAATTGCTGTAAGTTCATGTTATGAGGGTATAATTAGAATATATAATACAGATACAGGAGAGTTCGAGCGAGAGTTCTATCGTGAATGCCCATTTGAGATATCCGAAAGAGAAGGGCCTATGTTATATTTCCATATGTATGATATAACCGCATATGAAGACAGCATGATAATTGTGAATCTACCAGGATTTACTGTGGATAGAGAGGAAGTTGCAACATCAGATATTTCAAGAATTGCCAACCTCACTGTATTCGACAGGTACTTATCAGATGGAAGGTATTATGATTCATTTATTATGCCTGGAGTGTGTTCGACGGCAATAGAGTATGAGAGTGGATCTATATACGCTATTGATGGTCTTAACGGAACTGTTCATGTATATTCCGTATTGGAAGAATAGAAACTGAACACAAAGGAAGAGAAACAATAGTGAATGCTGCTGTAGAGATAGTAGGAGTATCAAAGTCATATGGGAAGAACAATGCTATTCAGAAACCCTTTTCTTGCTCGATTCGAGATGGTTCAACAACAGTGCTACTGGGACAGAACGGAGCTGGTAAGACAACACTGATCCGGATTATCCTTGATCTGATAAGATCTGATTCCGGAACCGTTATGATTAATGGAAAATGCAGCAGTGATCCGAGTTCCCGAGAAGGAGTCAGGTATCTTCCTGAATCAGTTGTATTTCCGAGAAAATGCAACTTTAATGACTTAGTGAGGAACTATAAGCGTTACAGAAGTGATGTATCAGAGACTTCAGTTATGAAGATGCTGGAATACTTTGATATATCAATAAGTAGAAATAGGTATATTGAACAGTTATCAAAGGGGCAGAGGCAATTATTTCTGCTCGCGCTCATTATGTCTGGCGATCCTTCGCTACTAATATTAGATGAGCCTATGGATGGGCTGGACCCGATAAATACAAGAAGAGTAAGACAGCGAATCAAAGACTTGTCTTCGAAAGGAACAACGGTATTTCAAAGTACTCATCGAATTCATGAAGCAGAAGTAGGTGGAGGTGAATATATAATTATTAATAATGGTACTATTGCCACCACTGGCGCTATAAAGAGCATTAAAAAGTATAGCAAAGTTCCAGCTGAGCATCTTAAAGGTAATGCGGGAATTACTGACCTGGCAATATATAGGGATGAAGAATATGTGTATATCAATAAAGCGTATCTATGCGAACATAAGAATCTGTCTGACATCGGCAATGATATGTCTCTAGAAGACATGTATATTGTTGCGATAAATACACATGACAACTAAGTGGCTGAATACTTCGGTTACAATTGCTGCATTTGCTCTATTTGCAGTATTTACTATTGTGCATATTCGCTGCATCAATACCCATGACAGCATCTATATTATAAAGTATAGCGAATATTATTGGTTATGTATAGCAGCAATGACAACAATCCAAGTATCTAATATAGTGAAATATCCATCATTGAATGAATTAATGTATGCCACGTCACCTATTAACAAAATTAAATATTTTGTGCGAGAAACGGCTCATATTTATTTCATGACATTGATGAACACGTCACTATGGGTAATTGCCATATGGATAATAGGAATATCAACTGGATATGGTAGCATACTATCTATAATAACAATAGTAATAGGCATAATCACGTATTCGTATATGGTAACAATAGTGATAATGCTGATACAGCAGATATTTAGGGGTATATATGGTGATATGATATCTGTAATAGTACCATGGTCCATCACATTACTATTGATGCGGGAAGATACCATGATGATAGAGCGATACCTTAGGTATATATGGATAGTATACCCAGTGGATAGAGCGCTAGAAGCAATTGGATACGGTAATGGTATGATGGATATGACAATAATAACGATGAAGGACGCTATATCCATGGCTATATGGGGTATGCTAGCCCCTATGATAGTATTCATTATATTCAAATACAGGAGAGCATTGTGATCTGCAGGAAGAGGAATAAGATATCCATGATAGTAGTGTTTACGATATATGCAGTATTGACTGTGATTATGTATCAATTAGATAAGGGCATAGCAGAACAAATGAATTTATACTATTGCTTTGGACCGCAATATATAGCAGTTATAATAGGATTAGCAATATATGCAGCATTAGAAGCGCTATACGGTATAGCAGAAGAATATATGCCTCAGTATAGGCAGATATGGCAGACAGCGCCAATTTCGATTGAGAAGCATTTTGCATACCAGGTAAGATCGCTACTTATTAAAACACATGCAGTAGCGACAATGATGATAATAGTTGCCAGTTACTGTACAGCGGTAGTTATACATTACGAAGTGGATATTAATGGAATCATGCAGATGGCCCTTGGTATTGTACAAGTTGCTATCGTTCTTTCGGCGTTTAATACATTAGCCAACACATTAGTCAAAGGGGCATTAATAATGCCATTTACTATCATAATACCTGTAATGATGGCGAGAAACGCTGTAACAGGAGATGTACTATCATCTGATAGATACGTGTATACGCTGAGTGAGTACTTAATGCCAATAGGTATTGGCTATAGTAACATAGTAAATGGGTTTCTACATAAAGGATTAGTGGAGACGGGATACGAAGGAATGTTTTGGCTAGCAGAAAGTGATAACTATGCGATCAATCTATATCCAATTATATGGAGTATGCTGATAATCGTGGTAGCGTATAGCCTAGCAAGAAATATGTGTAAAAAATAGAAAGATCTTATACGAAAAGGGATAAAATTCCAGGAAACAAAGAGGTCTCGTAGGCTATCGAGAGGAGCAGGATAGACAGGAAGAGTTTCAACTGTTCCAGGCATGTCCTTGTACAGGAAACATCAAGGTCCACACCGTCCGGTACTGCAATGAAGCTTGTTACATATGGGACTTCAGGTTAACCAGTCTTGTCCAATGGTGTTGTTCCAGGACTTCCGTAGAACCGTAGGTAGACATCGGAGTCATACTCCACGAGTTCAGCAAGAAGACCGCTCAACTCGACATCAAATGAGATGCGATCAGTTGATGTTTCTCCATACCTAACAACCGGTGAAGTTCCCTCTCTGCATCCTGCATTAAACTCCAGCCATTCTGAATTGGTGGTTGCCGTGGTACAGACCAGTACCCCTAGTACTCTGTCAGGTATTAAGTGTCGGTATAATGCGCCGCTATTCTGAGTTCCAGCAAGGCACTGGTTTGTGCGCATAGCACCGCTATGTAATCGAACCAGTAACGCCGCTGGGGCTCTGAAGAGCCAGCAGAATACGACAGCTATTGCTTGACAG
>JAGLOJ010000170.1 GCA_023139045.1 Candidatus Sabulitectum sp. | reverse complement strand
GTTAGTGTAACAGCTCTTCTGTAATTTCAAATTAGCCCTGTGGGTGGTGAAACCCGAAGGGGCTTTCAATCCCTCCTTATAAGGAGGGATTGAAAGCGGCGCGTTAGTTCAGTACTTCTTTAATTCACAACAAAGAAAGAAGGAGCTGAATGAACGACACAACAGAAGATAATCCAATCGAACAGATCATGGAAATTATAATCGAACAAGGCTTTGGCGGAATGGATCAGGCGATGACGATCCTGATGAATGAAGCCATGAAGATAGAGCGGGGCCAGGTACTGCAAGCCGCCGCCTATGAGCGCACTCCAGACCGGCAGGGGCGTGCGAATGGCTATAAGCCACGGACTGTAAAAAGTCGTCTCGGTCATCTCGGATTGCAGATTCCTCAGGTGCGCGACGGCATCGAGTTCTATCCCTCCGCATTAGAAAAAGGCGAACGCTCCGAGCGTGCGCTAAAACTGGCGATGGCGGAGATGTACATCAAGGGCGTCACCACCCGGAAGGTATCCGGGGTGCTACAAAAACTCTGCGGGCTGGACTTCAGCTCGGCCGATGTAAGCCGGGCGAGCAAGTTACTCGATAAGGAATTGGATCTTTGGCGCAATAGACCCCTTGGAGAAGTCGCCTATCTGATGCTCGATGCCCGCTATGAAAAGGTGCGCATGAATGGATCGGTGGTTTCGTGTGCGGTACTTGTGGCCACTGGAGTATTGGCCGACGGCCATCGCTCGGTGCTGGGCGTAGCGGTCTCGATGAGTGAAGCGGAAGTTCATTGGCGCGATTTTTTATTACGCCTTAAGATGCGCGGAATGCATGGCGTAAAGCTCATCACCAGCGACGACCACAGCGGGCTGAAGGCGGCCCTTGAAAGCAGCATGGCAGGCGTTCCTTGGCAACGATGCCAAGTGCACCTTCAGCGCAACGCCGCGGCCTATGTTCCCAAGGCTGACATGCGAGAGGCCGTCGCGGCGGACATTCGCAGCATCTTCAATGCCCCCGACCGGGAAGAGGCGGATCGATTGCTGGCCAAGACCCTTGAGAAGTATTCGAAAACAGCCGGACGACTGGCCGTCTGGATGGAAGAGAACATTCCTGAAGGGCTGGCGGTCTTTGCCATGCCGGAGAAGCATCGACGCCGGCTGCGCACGACCAATATGGTTGAACGTCAGAACCGGGAGATCAAACGCCGAACCCGTGTGTCTGGTCTTTTCCCGAACGAGGCTTCGTTGCTGAGGCTTGTGAGTGCGATTTTAATGGAAGTAAGCGAGGAATGGGAATCGGCCGATAAGGTCTACTTAAAAATGAAGGAGGACTGATGCGCCTTATCCGAAATTACAGAAAGGGTGTTGCTCTATCGGTTTCAAGAAGGCGGACAATT